>JAETPY010000023.1 GCA_021770925.1 Erysipelotrichaceae bacterium
GAACAAGGACCTGCGATCAAAGCTAGATTTTCACCTCCAACTTTAACCCCCGAAACATCAACGATCGTATCATCAGGATGAAATGCCCGATTAGCTAATTTATATGGCTCTGATACCCTCATTACATGATCTACTGCTTCATCTACCTCAATAGCACGTGGATCAACCTGTGTAGTATCTCCAATAATACCAATTATTGATTGTCCAGTACCATGAACCACACTAACTTTTAATCCTTTATCAGTTACAATTTTTGACACTTTTTCAACTTCTTCATCTGTTGCGGTCATTTTCATTACAATAATCATTTTTTCATTCCCCTTTATTGTTTATTTCAACCCTGTATATAAATAAAAACTCTCTTCCTAAAAGGACGAGAGCTTATGCTTCGTGATACCACCTTAGTTCATTAATATATTACTATATTAACCTCATCGAGTACGCTAATAACTATTAGTACATACTCTAACACGTTAACGGGTGTTACCGGAGAGACCTACTACAAGCGATTCAGTCCTCTACTCCAAGATGAATTCAATATTATCTAATAGACTCTTTTCCACCAGCCAAGAGTTCTCTATTCTATTTCAAATATCTACTATTTCTTTTCATAGTATTTATACCAGATGTTGTTGGAATTATTGTATACAATAAAATTAATTATGTCAATAATTTTATAAAAAGTTTTTATACTAAAATATCTTAGTCTGCATCAGTCTATATAATTTTGGCGGTTATCGACGCTTAAATACGATATAATCATGTTAAGAGAGGAGGGGCCATATGAATAATATCGATACTACTTTAATTGGTAAATATATCAAAAGTATTCGTCTTTCAAAAGGCTGGTCACAAGCAAAACTCGAATATTTATCAGGAATATCAGCTTCTTCTATCAGCAATATAGAACACGGTAATAAAGGTATCTCCTATAACATGTCAATTCCTGCAATTGTAAAGATTGCCCACGCTTTCCAAATAAGCTTTTATGATATTCTCAATGATTCAGGCTTTCTTTCGTACATTGGTGATCAACAATTTGCTCAAAACAAATCACAAATCTACATAACCAATCATGAACTCATCAATTTGTTTAATCGCCTTAACCCTAGTGATCAGCAAATCTTTGTTAAAGAACTTTATCAACATGTTGAATTATCCGATAGGCACAAACAGCAAGATATGTTTAAAAAACTTTAAATCATTTATTACCTGTAAAACAGGCGGTGTTTTTCGCCGCCTGTTTTATTTTTAATTACTTACAATAAATAGTTTCTTATAATTCCCTACTAATCATCTATGATTTTTTCGGTATGTAAATTTTTAAAAATTTGTTTTAACACTCCTGTTTATCCTATAACGACATAAAAACATCACTTGCTAATATTTTACAGTCATAACGATCCTTTACAATTTAATCTGATATCCCCATATTAAATAATAAGCTGCTATTGTAACGATATTTTCAACATACATTTTTGTCTATTATTCGTCAATTTATTATATAGTTTAACGATTTTATAGTAAATAATGCAAAAAATATTATATTATAGTCATAATTCGACAAAAATAGCCATTTAAATGTGTCATAATACTAATTGTAAAGTAACTATGCTTTAAATTCTCATAAGCAAATCCACTTATATAAGCAAATAAAAAAAGTCAATAGATATATTGACTACTTTACAAATGGTGCCCAAGACCGGACTCGAACCGGTACAGTATCGCTACCGACGGATTTTGAGTCCGTTGCGTCTACCAATTTCGCCACTTGGGCAACTACCAATAGGTATTATAAATAATTTTAGTTACAAAATCAATAGTAAATTTAAATAATTATTCATTTATTTTAAAATGTTTATTAAAATTATTAAAATAAAAAGTAAATTATATTAAATTTACTAAATAGTATTGACGAATTAATTAAAATAACGTATTTTTAGTAGTAATAATGGTAAACAAAATTACAGAACAAATGGGGTAAATATTATGGAACACGATAAAATTTTAAGTCAACTTAATGAAATAACTAATTCGCTAGATGCAACTACTGAAACTTTGATTGGATTACAAGAAAACGCTAAATATGAAGAAGCAATCAAAAAAATTGATATTGATCTATATCTTGAATTACCAATTCAAGAATTAAGTCGTCTTGCTAATAAATTAGCTAATCTAACTAGCGAATTATCAGAAACAACAGACAAGCAGTAAGCTTGTCTTTTACTTTAACAGCTAACAGAAGGTGAACTATGGACAAACTATTTGAGCAGCGAATGAAACTACTTTTACATGATGACTATAAAAACTTTAAAAAAGCCTTGTTACAAGAACCAGTCAAGAGTTTTTATTTAAACCCTTTAAAAAAAGATGTTATTAATCACTTAAACACACAGTTTCTAACCCCACACCCATATATAAAAAATGCTTATTTTTATGATTATAATAAATATCCTCTTGGTAAACATCCTTATTTTAACTGCGGTCTTTATTATATTCAAGAACCTAGTGCAATGGCTGTAGTTAATTGTGCTGATTTTAAAGATGATGACTATGTTTTAGATATGTGTGGAGCTCCAGGTGGTAAAACCTGCTATGCTGCTAGTAAACTGAGTAATCAAGGATTAATGATTGCCAATGATATTAATAGATTAAGAGCAGGAATTTTATCTGAAAATATTGAACGTTTTGGAATTAGTAATACAATAGTTACTAATTGCGATCCAATAAAATTAGAAAAATATTTTAATAGTTTTTTTGATAAGATCATTCTTGATGCACCATGCTCGGGTGAAGGCATGTTTCGAAAACTTGACCAGGCAATTGAAACCTGGTCTATTGATAAAGTAAATGAATGTGCATATATTCAAAGAAATCTCATCAACAGTGCTTATAAAATGCTCAAAAATGATGGTATTTTAATTTATTCTACCTGTACCTATTCTTTAGAAGAAAATGAGGATCAAGTCAATTATATGGTTAAACAATTAAACATGGAATTATTAGAAATAAAAAAGCAGCCTGGAATGGCACCAGGTTATCAGAATGATAAAGTAGTTAGAATGTATCCTCATATTAATAAAGGTGAAGGTCAATTCATTGCTTTATTAAAAAAACATGATAAAAATCAAATTACTAAAATTAAATTATTAAAGCCAAATGTCACTAGAGAACAGCTTAAACTAATTAATAAATTCTATCTTGATAATTTAAATGTAAAAGTCCCACCTTTACTATATAACTCAAATAACCATATTTATGCCATCTGTTCACATTTTCCTGAATTAAAAGGCATAAAAATACTTAGAACCGGTCTATATTTAGGAGAGTGTAAGAAGGGACGATTTGAACCAAGTCACTCCCTAGCTTTAACACTAACTAAAAAAGATGTAAAACGCTATTATGATTTTAAAGCTGATGATAAAGAAATTGAAAAATATATTCATGGTGAAACTCTCTTAGGAACTAATCAAAAAGGTTATGGATTAATTTTAGTTGACGGGTATCCCTTATCCTTTTATAAAGAAAGCAATAACCAAGTCAAAAATCTATATCCAAAGGGGTTAAGACGATGAACCGATATTACATCATTAAAGATGAAGTATATGCTATTTTGAATAACGAATGTTTTGGAAATAATCGTAAAGATGGTTTAGAACACCTTTTTAATGTTGCAAATATGGCTATATTTTTAGCTAAAATTGAAAATCTTGATCTTGAATTAGCCGCTATTACTGGTATTCTTCATGATATAGCGGCATATAAATATAATTCTCACTTTGATCATGCTAATCGCAGCAGTATGTTAGCTAAAGCCATTTTAACGAGCAGTAAACTTTTTACTGATGAAGAAACTATCCTGATTGTTAATGCTGTCAAAAATCACTCATTCAAAGATAAAATAGATGATCCATATAGTGAATTAATAAAAAATGCGGACTTATTAGTCCAGCATTTAAATGAACCCAATGCCGTTTTTTCAAAAGATAAACAGCTTAGGTTAAATAATATCTTTAAGTCTTTACAAATGACAAAATAATTGGTGCCAATTTAGTACTGTTAACAACATAACTACCATGACTTTCTTTAGGTAAAATCAACAGCTTACTACCACTAATATGATGAGCAATACTAATTGTATGTGATTCCTTGATCATATCGTTACTGCCTGCTAGAACTAAAGTTCTAGCTTTTATTTTATGTAAAGTATAATGAGTGATATTAGGCTGCTGCAGCATCAATTTTATTTTTGGATCTTTTTTTAACGTATAAATTATCTTCATTTGCCAATAAATGTAATTTTTTAATCCTTGAGGATCTGTATTAGCACCACTAATAATCAAATCACTAATAAGACTACTCTGGCTAGCAGCAAGCAAACCAACAATTCCCCCATCACTAAACCCATAATAAATAACATCTTTTAATCCTAAATATTTAATAAATGCCATTATATCTTCTGCCATTGCCTGATAACTGTATACTTTAATTTTAGAACTTTTTCCATGTCCTCTACTGTCAATACAATAACATCTAAAATTATTTTTTAAAACAGCAACTAAATTATCAAAAATATGATGATCTTCACCATTTCCATGAACCAAAATTAAATTTCTTCCTGCTCCGTTAACTTCATAAAATATTTCCACATCATTTGACTTAAAAATCATAATTTATGTTCCTCATAAAATTTCTTTAAATCCTTTTTAATTTCAAAATCAAGCTCAGTTTTTTTTACTGCCATAATTGCCCCCTGTAGACCATACAAACGATGAATACAAGCAGTTTCATCAATTTCCTGAATCTTTAACCAGGCCTTTTTAGCCCCAGCTTTTTTTAATTTTTCTGGTGTGTCAATGCCAACCTGGCGTAATTGTAAAGCAACAGCTTTACCAATATTATGCATATCTTCCAATTTTTCCATCTTCACGAACCCTCTTTTATTGATAACATACTAAATATCGTAATCATTTAAAGTTTAATTACTATAATACATTCTAACAAAAACAAATCTTAGATATCTTTAATAGTAAAAATTTATCATCTTTCTATTAGAATTATAACACAAAAAAGGGATTTTCTATCCCTTTGTATGCTCTTTGATACAATCTTCTATACGATCATGAACTATTTTTGCAATTTCATTTGTGTGCAGGTCTTTATAATCTTCATAATATAATGGTTTTAAATAATGAATCTTAGCAGTTGTTTTTTTTATCGTATTATTATCAAAAACTTTGTAACAATCAATCATTGCTACAGGAATAATTGGTGCTTTTGCTTTCAATGCAATCTTAAATGTTCCACCTTTAAACTCTAAAATATTATTTCCGTCTTTACTTCTCGTTCCTTCTGGAAAAACAAAAAAATTATATCCATTAGCAACCTCATTAGCAACATATTTAATTACTTTAGCACTATCACGAACATTACTACGATCCATTGGAACATATTCAAGCATCTTAATAACATCTTTAACTAAAATCGTAGATGCTAATTCTTTTTTCACAATTGCACGAATCGGTTTTTCATGAGTTTGGAAAATTGCTAAAGGATCGTATAATCCCTGATGATTAGGTGTCAACAAGTAACCTGACTGCTCTGGCAAATTCTCTAATCCATAACATTCAAGTTCAACACGAGCTCTTTTACTAATGATTGCTACAACACGGTGAATAAAACCATAACGCTCTTGTAAAGAATAACTTTCAATATGCTTATATTTATTTACTTTATAGCCCCACCAGTAAGGCAGTCTTAAAATAACTCTAATTACAATCATGATAATTCTTTTCATCATTTATCACCCCGCTTATATATTTGTAAGATAAATGTTTCAAATGCTTTTTCCTCTACTAAATGATAATTATATTCATCAAAATTAGGAAAATATGTTTCACCTGTATGCTTACCAGGAATTCTTGATATCAATAATTGATCAGCAATCGGTAAACATTGCCGATATATCGAAGCACCTCCAGAAATAAATAAATCTTTACCACTTTGACGATACTCCTCAATTACTTCTTCTAATGAATTACGAACCTCAACTCGATCATCTTCAAAAGGCTCTAAACTAACAACTATCGTTTTTCGATTAGGCAACGGTCTGCCAATTGCCTTATAGGTAGTAAGCCCCATCAAAATTGTTTTATTAACAGTAGTTGCTTTAAAATGCTTAAGATCTTCAGGAACATTCCAAGGCATTCCATTAAAAGAATCTTTCTTACCAATTAATAAATCATCATCTGTTGCTACAATAATACTAATCATTATACACTTACCTTTCCAACTAATTTTCCATAACTTTGATAATTTTCAATTTTAATATCCTCTATTTTATAATCAAAAATAGATTTAACTTTTGAATTCAAAACAAGTTTGCATTTAGGCAACGGTTCTCTTGAAATCTGTTCTTTGATTACATCAATATGATCTTTATAAATATGAGCATCACCAATCGTATGCACAAATTCTTTAGCCTCATAACCACAAGTTTTAGCAAGCATTTCAGTCATCAAAGCATATGAAGCGATATTAAAAGGCACTCCTAAAAAAATATCAGCACTTCGTTGATATAATTGACAAGATAAATATTTTTTATCGTTACTAACATAAAATTGTAAAAATGCATGACATGGCGGTAAAGCCATATTATCAACCTGTGAAGGATTCCAGGCACAAATAATATGTCTTCTTGAAAAAGGATTATTCCTTAAACTATCTATCAGTTTAACTAACTGATCTACCCCTTCATAATTAAAATTACGCCATTGAGCTCCATATACTGGTCCTAAATCACCATATTTTAAAACAAATGGATCATCAGCTGGTAAATTTTTAATTTTAGTAACAAATTCTTCAAGTGTTTCACCTTGATAATCAGCTGATCTTTTATAACTTTCATATGGCCAATCATTCCATATTTTAACATTACGATCAACTAGATACTTAATATTCGTATCTCCTTTAATAAACCATAACAACTCTTCTGCAATTGGTCGAATAAACATTTTTTTCGTCGTCATTAAAGGAAAACCATCTCTTAAATCATAACGGGTCTGATACCCAAACACACTTTTTGTTCCTGTACCTGTACGATCATCGCGATCTTCACCGTTTTCTAAAACATATTTACACATTTCTAAGTATTGCTTCATCTTTTACACCTCGATTGATATTGTACAATAAAATTATGCGTTAATAAACTAAAAAAACACTTTTATCTAAAAAGTGCTTATGATTTAGTAACCTTATTATAACGACGCAAGGAAGTTTTTATTGATTTCATTATGTCAATAATCAGCTTTAATTCATTAGGATTACAATCTAGCAAAAGATCATTAATTTCATCTATATATATTCTTTCTGCCTCAACTAAACTGTCGCATAGCAAAAAATCAGCAGAAACGGCTAATGCATTTGCAATACTAATCAAAGTAGGCAAACTTAATTTAGTCGCACCACGTTCAATATGCGAAATATTTGTTGGGGAAATATTTGAAATTTCTGCCAATGTCTGTTGAGAAAGATTTTGAGAAATTCGTTCCTCTCTTATTCTTTTGCCAATAAGTTTGTAATCAATTTCCATCACGATTCCTCCAATGATTTAATTATATCTTTCTAAAAGATATCTCAAAATATATTCTGCATCCCATTAGGATACCTAATGTATTATTCCCGTCTTTTATTACTTTTATTCATTAATTTTTTACTATGTATATTTAAATTTAACTATGTTATAATTTGACAATATTAATCAATTTGTAACAATTAGTTAATATTAATGTATTATTATAAAAAAGAAAGGATGGTAATGATGAAAAAAGAAGCCCCTAAAATAAATACAAGGTTACGCAGTCATACAATCATCGTTCCTGAATGCATTCGTAATGCTAGTGGAATCGTAATTAATGGAAAGAGAATTAAATCATTATTATTTTCTACTGATGTTGCTGTGATTTCTAATTGTAATGCTGATGCTGTAATTGCTGTATATCCCTTTACCCCAACAATGCAAATAACTAATGCAATTATTGATGTTTCACAAAGACCAGTTTTTGCAGGCGTAGGAGGCGGTACTACCGCAGGTCCACGAGTTCGGGAAATTGCTTTAGATGCCGAATTACATGGTGCTACTGCTGTTGTACTAAACGCCCCAACTAAAACTGAATTTATCCAGGAATTATCTGATTATGTTGATATTCCTGTTGTTTTATCAATTGTTTCTTTAGATGAAAATCTTGAAGAGAGAATGCTGCATTCAGGAGCAACGATCGTCAATGTTTCTGGAGGTAAAAACACTGTCGCAATCGTAAAAGAACTTCGTAAAATTTCACCACATTTTCCAATCATTGCAACTGGAGGTCCAACAATTGAAACCATCCAGAAAGTTATTGAAGCTGGAGCCAATGCCGTCACCTACACCCCTCCATCAAATGGTGACATCTTTAAATTGATGATGGAGGAATACCGGCAACGATGTCATAAACCCTGAAATTATATAATCAAAAACCCTCGTTAATTTTACGAGGGCTATTTTATATTTATTTTTTGCTTTCAATTTGCTGCTTTAACATCTCAATAAACTGTGTAAATGTAACAGTAGTTTGTTTTTGTTCACCATGTTTACGATATGTAACCGTTTTTTCATCACGTTCATTATTACCAAGAACTAATAAATATGGAACTTTTTCCATTTGTCCTTCGCGAATACGATAACCAAGTTTTTCTTCTCGAGCATCCATTTCTACCTTAAACCCTTCCTTTTGTAACAACTCAGTTACCTCTTTAGCATATTCCAAATGATATTCATTATTTACTGGTAATACTTTTACTTGTACAGGTGCTAACCATAATGGGAAAATACCGGCAAAATGTTCAATTAATATACCGATAAATCTTTCAATTGAACCAAAGATAACACGATGTATCATAATTGGTCGAACCTTTTCACCTTTATCATCAATATAAGTTATATCAAATCTTTCTGGTAAATTCATATCTAATTGAATCGTTCCACACTGCCATACTCTTCCTAAACTATCCTTAACATGAAAATCTAATTTAGGACCATAAAAAGCACCATCACCAGGATTAACTTTATAATCTTTACCAGCAGCTTTACATGCAGCAGCAAGTGCTGCTTCAGACTTTTCCCAAATAGCAAGATCACCAATATATTTCTTTTCTGGACGAGTTGATAATTCAATTTCATAACTTAAATTTAAGCTGCCATATACACGATCAATAAAATTGATCAATCTAATGATTTCATCTTCAATCTGATCTGGTGTCATATAAATATGGGCATCATCTTGAGTAAAAGTACGAACTCTAAACAAACCATTTAAAGCCCCACTTGCTTCATGACGATGAACCTGGCCAAGCTCTCCCATTCTAAGAGGTAAATCTTTATAAGAATGTAAACTATTTTTATATACTAACAAACTTCCTGGACAATTCATCGGTTTAATTGCAAACTCACGATCATCTACTATACTTGTATACATATTTTCTTTATAATTGGCCCAATGTCCACTTGTTTCCCATAGTTCTCGTGACATCATAATAGGTGTTTTAATAAACTCGTAGCCTTCTTTTGTATGTTCTTCATACCAATATTGCTCTAAAGTATTTCGTAAGATCATTCCTTTTGGTAAGAAAAATGGCATTCCTGGAGCATATTCACTCATCATAAATAACCCAAGCTCTTTCCCTAATTTTTTATGATCTCGACGTTTGGCTTCTTCTAATAAATCAAGATGTTCCTGTAAAGCTTCAGCTGTTTCAAAACATACTCCATAAATTCTTTGTAAAACCTTATTTTCTTTATCACCTTTCCAATAAGCTCCAGAATGTTTAGTTAATTTAAAATTTTTACAAGATTTAACTGTTTCAACATGTGGTCCCCGACACAAATCAACAAAATCCCCCTGACGATAACAACTAATGTTGATATCATCTTCAAAATTATTAATTAAATCAATCTTATATTCATCATCTTTAAACATTTCTAAAGCTTGTTCTTTTGTAATTTCTTCACGAACGATTCGCTTACCATCTTTACAGATTTTTTTCATTTCTTTTTCAATTTTTGTAATATCTTCATCTTTAATAACATCATCACCTAAATCAACATCATAGTAAAATCCCTCACTAACTACAGGACCAACCCAAAATTTAGCATGAGGATATAAATGTTTAATTGCTTGTGCCATCACATGAGCACAAGAATGATTTAACACACTTAATCTTTCATCTTCTTTAAAATCAATCATTTTTCTTCTCCTATCCAGAAACGTAAAACCGTTTCTTTACTTTCTTTATCATAATATTCATTCTCTAATTTACCGCCACATTTTTCAATTGTTTTTCTCGAAGCCGTATTTTCTTTGTCACAAGTAATCAAAATTGGATAAATATCCCATTTTTTACAAATTTCAACTGCTTCTTTTAACATTGCAGCACCATAACCCTTTTGCCTTTGACTAGGTAAAACACTATAGCCAATATGACCACCTCTTTTTAATAAGAAATCATTTAAGCAATGCCGGATATTAATCGTTCCAACCACCTGATCATCTTCAACATAAAAATATGTGGTTCCAGGAACATAGCCATCTTTTAAATTAATCCCTAGATGATTTTGCTTTTCTCGCTTAAGCCAGTTTTCATATTCATTAAAATTTTGATTTCCACCAGCACCATGAATATGATTTTCCTTACTAGCAAACATTTCATTCATATAATTTAACATTGCTTCTTTATGTTTATCACTAGGATAGACTAATTTAGCCATACATTTCCTCCTTTAAATAAAAAACTCTCATCCAAAGGACGAGAGTATCGTGGTACCACCTTAATTTGTTATCAATATAACCTCAAAGCTATAACGCACTACCGACATTCTCTTTCGAGTGTTGCATATTAGGGAGTACCTAAATAACCTCATCAAGACTTGCACCAACCGTCTTTTCTCTAAATCAAAGCATTATCTAGACATATCCTAAATCACTGCATCTTATTTACTCTTTTAATTCTACTCATTTATAGATTAAAGTCAACAAATTTATTTATTTAACTTTTTCATTTTGTTTAGCTAAATAATCCATTCTAATATTATCAGTTTCCTTTTTAAATGCTCGGTAGACATATTTTGAAGGCATTTTATCAAACATTGTTAAAGTATTACACTTTAAACAATATATAGCGGGGATACCTCGTACATTTATCTTTTTGATCCAATCTCCTTGTGCTTTGCATATACCACATTCATTCGTATTTTGTGGTTCAACTATCTGTATTCTCATTTTCATCACCCATCATACAGTATGCACTAATAAAACTAAAATTATTGTCAAACAAAGACAGACAAATACTACTTAACTGCATTAACCAATTTTTTTAAATCTTTAACCTCCTGAGGCTTTAAAATCCGATATTTACCTGGAGTTAATCCTTTTAAATTCACACATCCTACACTAACACGATGCAATCTTTTAACTGGATGTCCAACGCTTTCAAACATCTTTTTTACCTGACGATTTTTACCTTCAATAAGTTTGATCTTCAACATTGTTGTTTTATGCTCTATATCCTTACCAACAACTTTGATTTTACAAGGCAAGGTTTTTACGCCCTCTAAATAAACGCCTTTTTCTAATTTATTTAGCGTTGGCCCTGTAATTAATCCTTTGATTGAAACCTCGTAAATCTTTTCTAAATGCGAGCGGGGATGCATAATCATATTTGCAAATTCCCCATCATTAGACATAATGATCAAACCAGTAGTATCAAAATCTAATCGTCCTACTGGGTATATTCTTTCTTTTACATCCGTAAAATAATCCATAATAATTGGTCGATTAAATTCGTCATCTAAAGTACAGACACAGCCCTTGGGCTTATAAAAAGCATAATATACCTTATTTTCTCCAACTATAGGTTTCCCTTCAACAGTAATAAAATCTCCTTTTTTTACTTTGGTTCCTAGTTCATTAACGACCTGACCATTTACTTTAACTTTTCCCTGAATAATTAAATCTTCAGCTTTTCTTCTTGAAGTGTAACCGCTTGCAGCAATTACTTTTTGTAATCTTTCCATGTTTCTCACCTACTCCGTTTACATTATACTGAATTGTAAATTAAAAGCAACTAAATCAGAGTTTAATTTTTAATTTTATTAAATATTCAAATACCCCTTTAATAAAATAACGTTTTTGGCTAAAATATAATTATAAAAGACTTGGAGGAACTATTATGAGAGGAATTTATTCATCATTAACTAAAATTAGACGTAAAGTATTCGTTGAAGTTGCAAAACTGGCTTATGAAGGTAATGACTATAGTCGAATTGAAAATTTGCCATATAAAATAATTCCAGGTGAAATAGCAACTTATCGCGATAGTATCTTTCTAGAGCGAGCAATAGTTGGTGAAAGACTTCGTTTAACTATGGGATTATCTTTACGTCCAATCGATAAACCAGCACCAATTTCAAAAGGAATCGAAGATAGCATTATTGCTGACAAATATTATGAACCACCACTTATTAATATTATTAAGTTTGCCTGCAATAAATGTGCTGAAAAAAAGTTCGAAGTAAGTAATGGCTGTCAAGCCTGTTTAGCCCATCCATGTATGGAAGTATGTCCTAAAAACGCAATCAGCTTTAAGGATGGAAAAGCCTATATAGACCAGGATAAATGTATTAAATGTGGTCTATGTAAAACCAATTGCCCTTATGACGCTATTTTAAAAAAAGAGCGTCCTTGTGCCAAAGCTTGTGGTATGAATGCAATTGAATCTGATGAATATGGAAATGCCCATATAAATTATGATAAATGTGTTTCCTGTGGAATGTGTTTAGTCAGTTGTCCATTTGGAGCAATTGCTGATAAAAGCCAAATCTTTCAATTAATTCAGGCAATAAAAGAAGGTGATGAGATCATTGCAGCTGTTGCCCCAGCCTTCATTGGACAATTTGGACCTAAAGTAACACCTGAAATTCTAAAAAAAGCAATGCAGAAACTTGGTTTTAAAGATGTTGTGGAAGTTGCTATTGGAGCAGATCTATGCACTATCGATGAAGCTAAAGATTTTTTAGAAAAGGTACCTAATCAACAGCCTTTTATGGCCACTTCCTGTTGTCCATCATGGTCAATGATGGCTAAAAAAGAATTTCCTGAATTTAAATCATATATTTCTATGGCGCTTACACCAATGGTATTAACAGCACGTTTAATTAAGGAAAAGCATCCAAATAGTAGAGTTGTCTTTATCGGACCTTGTGCTGCTAAAAAGTTAGAAGCATCTAGAAAATCTGTTCGTAGTGAAGTGGATTTTGTTTTAACATTTGAAGAAGTAGGAGCTATGTTTGAAGCTAAAGGTATCGATTTTGCATCGTTACAGCCTGATGAAAACGATCCATTCACACAGGCAAGCAGTGATGGTAGAGGATTTGCTGTAAGTGGTGGTGTAGCTAAAGCAGTAGTTAATTGTATAAAGGCCAAAGATCCTAATCGCGAAGTATTAGTGGAATCAGCTGAAGGTCTAGAGAATTGTAAAAAAATGTTAAAACTAGCTAAAAAAGGTAAATATGATGGTTATCTGCTTGAAGGTATGGCATGTCCAGGAGGCTGTGTAGCAGGAGCTGGAACACTTCTTCCAATCAACCGAGCTGCTATGGCAGTAAAGAAATATACTAGTACTTCTGATAAATTAAATGCTAATGATTCTAAATATAAAGAATATTTAGACCTATTAATTGAAAAATATAAATAATATTTAAACAGATAAGAACTATAGGTTAAATCTAAATATAATTTTTAAAACCTTTAATTTTGCAGATGATAAAAGTATGTTCTAAAGTAAGAATTAAATTATCAAATAAATAAAATTATTTAAATTTGCCTTCTCACACCACCTCACACATACAGGCTGATCATTATATTATTACAAACTATTAAAAAGGAATTGACCAATCCAAGGTCAGCTCCTTTTTTATGATTATCAAAACAACAAAAGCCAATACAGCCTCTGTTATTAAAGATTTAAAGCATTGGGTTACTTTTTCTATTAAAATTCAAGCAAAAAAGCCATCCTATTACGATGAATCTTTCGCAATTTGATGACTTTTTATTTATATATCATTAATTCAATATCATTATTTTTAGAAACAATAAATTATATTTACCTGCATCTAAAACATATTCATAATTATAAAACTGAAATAGTCTCTTTGACTACCATGATGATAAACACCAACAACCTCTAAAGCTTTATTAGTACCATCATAATATATAGAAACAAAAGTTATTAATATCTGCTAACATCACATTTTCAACATAAGTAATAAAAGCTGTCTAAAATTCTTACTTGTTTTAGCCATAATTCATATAATAGTTAAAACAGAATTAATAAGCATATCTTTTACTTATATCAATAATTATAAATAATAATCTTTTATATCTCATTTAATCATAATTTTTTATTTCTACTGCTTGTTTATCAAAATCAATAAATGTTTGAAAAGCATAATGATCTTCATCCTCATCCCAAATTTCAACAAACTTTGGTGTTACCTCAACTAATATTTCACTCTCCTCATGACTATAAGCATTATAACTTTGCCATAAATATTTCTTATACAATTTCTCAAATTTACGTCCTGGTTCATCAATAACCAAACCTAAGTTTTTAGCAATTCCCTCTACCTGTACTCCTCCACTGCATAAAGCTACATGGGGATTTTTAAATAACTGCTGAGTTTTCCTGAAATTTTTATCTGTTTTAAAATAAATCTTACCATCATAAAACAAACAACTAACATTTCTAACCATCACATAGTCGTCAACACTAGATGCTAATGCCATAATTTTCCAGTCTCCTAGTTTTTTAAATAATAAAGCAACACTATCTTTAAATTGCATTTCTTTTCCCTCCTATTTTGTATATTGCTTAATAATTGAACTTATTTTTTTATAAATCACAAAAGTAATTAAACACACTATCCCATTTTTAATTAAATTAAATGGTATAATTCCAAATAATACCAATTTAAAAGTACTATCTACATATGGATTAACCGACTTACACATTTCAATAATCATATCCATATTCATACCATATAACGCCACATAAAAAGGAATAATAATTACCAGATTAGTAAAAACTGCAACTATAATATTAGTTAACGCCCCTACTAATAAACCCTTTAATGCTCCACATTTAGTCTTATTATTCTTATAAATAAATGCAGCCGGCAAAACAAGAGCAATCCCTAACATTAAACCTTGAAGCTCCCCAGTAAACATAGAATTAGTTCCAGATAAAACTAACTGTAACAAAATCCTAACTACAACTATCATAACTGCTGCTGCAGGACCTAATGCAAATGCTCCTATTAATTCTGGTATCCCTGCAAAATCAAAACTCAAAAAGGGCGGCATAAATGGTAATGGAAACCTAAATACCATTAAAACTGCTGATAAAGCACCTAAAACTGCGATCAATACTAACTTTTTTGTTTTTTTCATTTTTACCTCCTAAAATAAAAACCTGAAAACAACAAAAGTCTTCAGGTAGAATTCTAGAAAATGTCTTTTCTCATCCGGACTTTAACCGTCGGTGTTAGAATTTCACTAACTCAGCCATATCTATAATATGGGTCATGGACTATAACCATCGGTAGGGACTTTCACCCTGCCACAAAGACTATATTAAATTTTGGATGATAGAAACATTATCTATTACTATTATTCTACACCTCTTTGTTTATAAATGCAAATACCTTTCTTTTAAATTTCACCCCTATTATATAAATAATAGAATCTAACTTTACAATTCTTTATTATTTTATTGGAATATTTCATGCTCTTTATAGCTAATCACGATAAAATTATTATTAAAATCGTTCCTCACAATCGTCCTTCTTTTAATATTTCTGCTTCTGTTTTTCCATAAAATCTACAAGGAAATTGACTAAATTCAAAACAGCATATAACGCCTTTTTCTCTAACACAATCTTTAATTTTACATCTGATAAATATATGTCACAGTATCTAAAATATAACAATAATCCCACTTTTCAGTTTGATAAAAAAATTAAAGCTATGACAAATATAACATATCGCAATAAAAGATATGCTTACATTTTAACTTGCAAATATCCAGAATATAGAAAAATAAAATCTATAAAACACCTTTAACTTACCTAGATATCTTGTCAAATAATATACTTTTAATTTTCTTCTAAACTTTCTAACATATGCATAAAGTTATAGGGGTGATTAAAATGATCTATATTAAAATGATTGGTCTAATTATTTCCTTAACATTTGTACCATTAGACAGCATTAAAACTATTCCATTTCAGGGAAAAAGCTATATTGTCATGGAAGCAAGTAATCAAGTCGTTATTGAAGGCAGCAATGAGGATTATATTCAAAGTGTAGCTTCAATATCCAAGATTATGACTTGTATAATCGCTATTGAAAATATGGAACTAGATACTATTATCACTGTTGATGATACCATCAACAAAGCTTGGGGAAGCGGGATCTATATACATATAGGTGATAAAATTAGTTTACGTGATCTTCTATATGGTTTAATGCTAAGAAGCGGTAATGATGCTGCCGTTATGATTGCCAAAGCAGTAGCTAAAGATATTCCTAAGTTTGTTGATATGATGAATGACAAAGCTAGAGAATTAGAACTTCATAGTACAACTTTTTCTAATCCTACTGGCCTTGATGAAGAAGATAATGGTAATCAATCAACTGTTTATGATATGGCTAGATTAATGGCCTACTGCCATCAAAATCCTATTTTCAATGAAATAGTTGGTACTAAAGAATATACACGAGAGGATGGCAATGGAACCTGGCATAATAAAAACAAGTTATTAACCAATTATGAATACTGTATTGGCGGTAAAACTGGTTTTACTAAAAAAGCCAAACGAACTTTAATTACGATGGCTCGTAAAGATGATTTGGATTTAATTATTGTAACTTTTAATTGTGGTAATGATTTTGAATTTCATCAAAACAAATATGAAGAATGTTATGACTTGCTAAAAGAGACAAAACTATTTTCTAAAGGAATTGTTGAATTTAAACAAAAACAGTACTATTTAGACTTTGATATATGTGTAAACAAAAAACCTAGTGATAAAGTGGATGTTTCATTTGTTGATGATCAAATAGTTATTTCATTAAATAACCAGCCAGTTAGTAAGCAAAAAGTTGTTCCTTATAATTATTTTCTTGGTTTTAAAATGATTCTAAAGGATTTATTTTATGGCTAAGGTATTTAAATTTGGACTTATTTTCTTTGTTTTAGTTGCTTTTGCAACTAATCACCAGAATGATATGTTTAAAGCAATATTAGAATCTCCTAATCAGGTTTTTGAACTAATCAAAATTTTAGTTTTATCAGCTTGTTTATGGAATGGTTTTTTAAATATTATCAAAGCATCTGGCTTAATTAAACAATTATCTTTTTTATTAAAACCCATCTTAAAACTTGTTTATGGCAAAGTTGTTGAAGACCAGCAGGTATATCTATATTTATCGACTAACTTTATTGCTAACTTATTAGGCGTAGGCTCTTTAGCATCAATTAGCGGTCTTAAAGCAATGAAATCATTAACAAAATATCAGACTAACCCTAAAATACCTTGCAAAGAAATGATGCTGCTAGTAATTTTAAACACAACTGGATTATCAATCATTCCTACTACAATGATGACATTAAGACAAAATTATGGCAGTCATGATATTTTAAGTTTTTTTAAGTATAGTCTTACAATTGGTTTCATTATTACAGTTGTAGGAATTATCGCAAGTAAGGTGATTGAACATTATGGATAGCGTTATTTTAATTATAATATTAATTTCCCTGATTGAAGCCTGTTTCAAAAAAATCGATATTTTTAATGAGTTTATTGAAGGGGTAAAAGAAGGTAGTAAATTATTAATGACCTTATTTCCAACCATGATGGCATTTACCTTATGGGTAACCTGTTTCCAAAGTTGTGGAATCATTAATATTTTAGAAGTTGTATTTAAAAATATCTTCGAAATTCTAAATATTCCAATCGATATTTTTATGATGATGATAGTAAGACCTTTTTCATCTAATGGATCACTCAGTGTTTTAAATAATGTATTTTTAAAATATGGTGTTGATCATCCTTACAGTATTCTTGCCTCTATTATTCAAACTGGCAGCGATACAACATTTTATGTGGTTACATTATATTTTGGAAGCATTAAATTGCAAAACAATCGTTATGCATTAAAACTTGGTTTATGGCTGGATACAATTGCCTGTTTACTTGCTATTATTAGCTTTTTATTGTTTATCACTTAATAACGGACCTTAATGATCCGTTATTAAGTGAACGATATAAATAATATTGGTGATTTTTTTTTAAATATTTTTTTACCTCCTGATATCCTCGATCAGGATAATTAGTTATAATTCCACTAACTCCCATATCTAGATATTGTTTCATCCTGCTGCTATCATCTACACTCCAAACATAGACAGGAATCCAGCAGGCATTTGCCTTATCAACAAAACTAACTGTAATCTTATTTTCCTCAACTGCTAAAAAATCAATCTTAAGATTCCATATCGTTGCATCAAGCTCGCCAGCACTGCCATATACACAATATCCAATCCACCATTTTGGTCTTTTTTCTTGTAAATACTCTACTACATTATAATCCAGCGACATAAAAATAGTTCTTTTTTCAAAATTATTTTTTTCAACAGCTTCAATTACTTTCTTACTTAATTCAATGTGATTATGATTAGATTTTAACTCAATTAAAAGTTTTATTTTTTCTTTTTTCAGCTTTTTCAATAAGTGGTCTAAAGTCAAAATATTATCATGATACTTACCTTCATAAATAACTATTTTTTCTAATTCATCAGCTGTCATTTCACTAACTTCTTTATCTATAAAAGCCAAACGGGATAAATTAGAATCATGGATAACAACTGGTATGCCATCTTTAGAAAGCTGGATATCAATTTCTGCATAATCACATTGATTGTTTTGAGCACCAATAATAGCTCCATATGTATTTTCTGCTCCATATCTAGAACCTCGATGTCCGATTATTAGTGGTTGATGAATTTTATCTGGTAACTGTAAATACATACTAATTAATAATCCACATATTGCAATTAAAGAAATACTTATTATTTTAGGGTGTTTTTTATATATTTTTGATTGATTTAAATAGCGTTTAATGATCTGATAAGGATAAAAACAAACTGATTTATGATTATCTAAAGTACTGCTTTTACCTGTCGTTTTTAATTCATAAAAATTATAAATACTAGCAATTAAATATAAAAATAAAATAATTATTAATAAAGCTGATAACAAATAGATAGAATCTACAAATAAGTATGTTATTAATATTAAAATAATAATGATTATAGTAGTATCAATAATGAATTTATGCTTTAAATAATTTTGATTAGTTAAAATATATTTATTGATCATTTTTGAAAAATCAGTTGCCTTTAATCTTGTTTTTATCAAAGTATCATCAAGCTGCTGACTAATTTTATGATTTAGATCTATTTTTAATAATTCATAATTATATTTACTAATAATTTTTAAATAAAAATAGTAAAAAAAGTACATTCCAATAATTGTAACAAATGTATAAACCAAATATTCTAAAAAATATATTCTAAATCTTGAAGATATAATTAAATTTCTTAGAAAAAAACGATTAAAATCATTATTTTTAATTACAGCATCTGGTAAAAATGATATTAATTTCATTTCTACAATCAGCCAAATTATAATTATTATAAATAAGATTAGTAGGTCTTTAAATTTTAAACTTTTATACAATCTAAAATTATCTTTAATTGCTGCAATAAAATTTTCTTTTTTTAAAATCATATAAAACGGTACAAACAATAGAGCGATATATAATCCATAATAAACTATATAGATCAATCCAATTAAAATATTACCACTAAAAGTCAACGATAACTCTTCAAAAATAAAATTAGGAATCTTAAGATTAGGAATCAAAGCATTAATATAGCCTATATGAACTAACGGCAAAAGCAAAAGATAATATAAACCACATAAAATAATACTTGGATGTTTCAATCCTTTTAAATTAATAAAAGAAATTTTCATTATATCATAAATCCGAAATTTTTGTTTATTGACATCTAATGCCATAATATTAATTACAACGCTATGCTCATATAAAACAATTAACAAATTACAAATTAATAAAAACAAAATTACAATAATTCCTTTAAAACTTAAAAATCCAAAAAGTATATTTTGATTAAATACAATTCCTATTGATGACTGATTATTTAAATATACCTGAAGTATTTTATTTAAAAAAGGCAATAAAATGATAACTATTATCATTTTATAAAATATTTCAAATTTTAACACTTTTATAAAATTTTCTCTCATATTTTCACCTCTATATCAATCCATTTTATCATCAATATCTTATCTATTTTCCTAAAAATTCTTAAGAAAAATAAAGATTATCAAAAAGACAATGTCTTAAATAAATTCTAGCTAAAACATACAGCAGATTTTCGTTTACTGACTCTATTAGTTTGGCTATTAGATATCAACAGATGTATTTATGACTTTTTTTAATCTGAAATCTGCTCTTCATTCACTTTTTCAAAAGGAGCTAAAGCAGCAAGAAATCATTGTATCTCAAACGTTTATCTTTTAAGATATTATATCCAGATAATTAATTATAAAACTATTAGTCACTGATTATAAAAATTGATCGCTGTGCAGGCACAGACTTACGATATTATGTCTATCCTTTTCAATATCTTTAAAAAATAGAATGAGGCATGAATTTTATTCATGCCTCGTATATTAAGATTTTCTTAATCGATGAATTTACTAAATAACTCTCTTATTTAATAAAAAATGTATAATATCCTTGAATAAAAATGAAAATAATTACACATGGTAAAACAAATTTCAAATAGCCTTTTGTCCAATTAGGAAATTTAATTCCCTTACCAGTATTAGCTTCTTCAATAAAATTATCAAATCCCCAGCCATATCTATAAGTACAAAAAATTAAATATGCCAGTGATCCTAATGGTAAAAAATTATACGTTACTAGAAAATCTTCTAAATCTTGAACTGTTGTACCTGCACCAAAAGGAGCAAAATCACTTAAAACATTAAATCCTAATGCACAAGGTAAAGATAAAACTAGAATTAAAACTAAATTAATAATTACTGCTTTCTTTCGACTCCAGTTAAATAAATCCATTCCAAATGAAATAATATTTTCAAATACTGCAATAATTGTAGATAAAGCTGCAAAACTCATAAAAATAAAGAATAAAATTCCCCAAACCTGTCCTAACCACATTTCATTAAAAATGCTTGGTAAAGTTATAAATACTAGACCTGGCCCACTTCCAGGATTAACCCCAAAAGCAAAACAGGCAGGAAAAATTATCAATCCAGATAACAAAGCCACTAAAGTATCTAATGTACACACACTTATCGTTTCACCAAACAAGCAGCGACTTTTATCAATATAACTACCAAATATAGCAATTGCTCCAATTCCTAAACTAAGTGTAAAAAAAGCCTGCCCCATTGCTGCATATATTATTTCTAATAAACCATACTGCTCAATTGCCTCAAAATTAGGAATTAAATAAAATGCTAATCCTTCACTTCCACCAGGTAACGTAATCGCTCTAATTACTAGGATTAAAATTATTACTAATAATGAACTCATCATAATTTTAGTAATTTTTTCAACACCATTTTGAAGTCCCAATGAACAAATACCAAAACCTAAAGCTACAACTACTACCATCCAAAAAACTTGTAATAATGGATCCTGCAATGAACTGTTAAAGATATTTTCAACTTGTTGTGGTGTAATTCCTACAAAATCACCCTTGATCATTTTTATAAAATAGGACAACATCCAGCCGCCAACTGTCGTATAAAACATCATCAAAACATAATTTCCCAACATTTGAAACTTTCCTATCCAGTTCCAGACTTTACCCTTAGGCTGAATTGTCCGAAATGCCAGTGCAGCACTTTTTTGACTTGCTCTACCAACTGCAAATTCCATAGTCATAATTGGTGCTCCTAAAACAACCAAAAAAAACAAATAAATTAAAACAAACAAAGCTCCACCGTACTGGCCTACAATATATGGAAATCGCCACACATTTCCAAGTCCAATAGCACAACCAGCGGAAATTAGAATAAACCCTAATCTTGACGAAAACTTTTCTCTTTCTTTCATAATATCCTAACCCTTCTTTTAATCATTACCTTTTAATTTTAGCCTAGTATCTATAATATTTCAACTAGTTGTTTTGAAAGTCATACAATCATGATAAATATTAATAAATTAAAATCCTAGATTTATCCTTTTTGTAGAACTTTTTATGATTAATTTTTAAATGCCATCTCATGCATATAACATGCATGGAATTCATTATTCAAAAAATAAAAATCAATATTAATACTTTCAAATCAAAACTAAATAACTCAAATAAAAATTATAGCAACCTTATTAATACTAACATATTTCCAATATGGATGTTGTCCTCCTTACAAGCAGTCACTGGATAATTTATATATTCAAATTCTCTAACAACAGTTCCTCTAAAAACCTCATTAATATAAGTAAGTTTTCCATTTACAACTGCATATTTCATTTTTTGTTTCTTTATTACTTATATTATAAAGGATTTTTGAACTCTGCTTCAAGTTACTCTCTCTATAAAATCTAAAAAAGGTTTTAAAATATAAAAAAACATAATTCTATACTCTCTTAATTAATTGATAATCAAAAATAGAAGGTTATAATGATAAAAAGTTTTTATCCTAAGCATGTTGATTTTAAAAAAAGATAGCAAAAAGCTATCTATTAAAAAGCAGTACATACATTTCTTAATTTACCACTCTTATATCCTTCTATATTTAAACATACTTCCTCAATTACACGATTACGTGTTTCAATAGGTGCCCAGGCTATATGTGGTGTCATAATTAATTTTGTTGCATCTTTAATCGACAATAAAGGACTATCATTATTAAACGGCTCATTTTCAAAAACATCTAACCCCGCACCTGCAAGCTGATGACTTTTCAATGCTTCCACCAAGTCTATTTCATTTACTATTTTACCTCTTCCTACATTAATAAGATATGCAGACGATTTCATTTTCATAAAAGATTCTTTATTAAAAAGATTCAATGTTTGCTTATTTAATGGTGCGTGAATAGAAATAATATCACTTGTTTTTAACAATGTATCAAAATCAACCTGTTCATATTCTTGCTGATTATTTTTTCCACTAGTTGAATAATACTGAACGTTACAATCAAAAGCGGTTGCAACTCCCGCTACTTTACGACCAATTTCTCCCATTCCTACAATTCCCCAGGTTTTTCCTGCTAATTCATGAAATGTATAACCTAAATGTGTAAACATTGAACTTGTAGAATAATTTCCTGATTCTATGTAATTATGATAATAGTGATTTTTATTATAGAGATCTAAAAATAAAGCAAAAGTATGTTGAGCTACCGCATTAGTAGAATACCCCTTCACATTACAAACTGTAATATTATTTTCGTTACAGTATTCTAAATCAATATTATTTACTCCTGTTGCTGTTACACAAATCAGTTTTAGTTTTGAGGCATCTTTTAATTGTTCTTTTCCTAAATAATGTTTATTAGTAATTATTACACTTGCATCCTTTATTCTTTCCTTTATTTCATCTTTACTGCTTTGATTGTAAATCGATACTGCTCCATATTTATTTAATTCAGATAAATCTATATCATTTCCTAATGTTTCACTATCTAAAAAAATAATTTTAAAATCTTCTTGAAGAATCTTCATAACATCCTTTAAACTTTTATCTTTTAACATTTTCCCTAATAAAATTGCTTCATTTAAATCCAAAATCTTAGATGACTTCCAATTACCACTCATAACCCCATTATTTATTTTAAAACTTAACGCTTTATTCAACAAAGCAATTCCCAATGCCCGATTAGTCATTTCGTCCATTTTTTCTATATCAGCTATAATCTTATCTGCAAAACCAGTATCTTTTATTAGACAAGACTTAATACAGCTGGAAAAGTTATCAAACTTATTTATTTCTTCTCTAAAAATATCATTAAATAACAACGGTAAAACTATATTGTAAAGATCCATTGGTACAGATCCATAACCCTTTGTAAAATTATATAATATTGCACTACCTAATTTTTCATCTTTCATTCCATCAACTAATTTCATTTTCTTCTCCTAAAACATATTTACTATAATTCTTTGACGATCCTGCAAAGTCATATCATCATAAATAATAAAACAATATTTAAATCGTTTATAACGATGATCATATTTTAATACATTATAGCTCAAATATCGGCTGTCACATTCTTTAGCACCACTTCCACATGAAGAACCTGCTGCAATAACATACATACCCTCATGATTAGTAAAAAAAGGTAAATGTTTATGGCCATGTAAAACATATTGAATCTGATGTTTTCTAAGCCACTCAACCAGTTCCAGGCTATCAACCAATGCTTTAGAACTATCCATGATTTTACCAACAAACATTTTTTCTCGCCATCTTTGTTTTAAAAACTCATCTCGAGTAATTGGAAACAAATGGTGATGCAGCATTGCTACTAGTGTATAGTCTTTTAAATTTAAGATATTCTCTAGTTCCTCATCTATATTTGCTAATTGCTTTTGCCCCACTTTACCCCGTGCCAGATTTCCTTCAACCGTTGAATCTATTTTAATCAAAATAATCTTTTCATCTTCAAATACTTTAATACATTCATTTAACAAAAAAGCAATTACTTTACTTTTTTGCTTTTTAAAAATATTAAAACCATTTACAATAACATCATGATTACCTAAAATAAATGAAACATCACCATTATATCTATTTTTTAATAATTTCATAAATCCTGATGCTTCATACATATTTTTTTGATTTGGAGAATTCATTAAATCACCAGTTATCAAAAACTTTAATTGATAATATGATCGTAATTGTTTGCAGGTTTCATCTAAGCTTTCTTCTAAAGCTAAACAGCCTTGATTTTTCTTTTTATTACCTAGATGTAAATCGCTTAATTGAACAAAATAACTATCATACGGGCTCAAATATTTGATTGAAAAGATTGTATCGTGGTTTATTTTAAACATTACATCCTGAATGTCTTTAATTGTATATACCGGTACAAAAGACCAGTCATCCCCTTTAAATATCAATAGTCCTGGCCAGCGATCAATTTGATACAAAGCATTAATAAAATGCTTATATGGACCATAAAATGATAAATCGCCTCTTTTTAATAAACTATAGCAATTTATAACACTCACTTTATTGCTGCTTAAATCTTCGACAATCTGTGTTGAAGTCAAATATATATTAATTGATTCATTATAATCAAAACTAGACAATACTACAATTTGGTACTTATTTCTTTCAGCTTTAATATAATCAATTAATTCCTGGTAATGTTTAGGATCAAATTTATCAATTATCTGATCAACCCTTTTTGCTTTACTGATTGTTAAAAATGTATCATAATCAATATTTTCAATTAGACTTATATTAATATTGTGCTTACACATCCATTTTCTAAATTGACATAAACCTCGATACCCATCAAGAATGCGACTAAAATAAGTTGTGCTATTATCATAAATTAAATTTAAATAGCAGTTGATTAAATCATACTCATTCATTTTATCGCCTCCTGTCTATATTATACCGCAATCAAATAAATAATTAAAATATATTTATTTTTACATATCGTAAAAACAATCATTTCTCACTTTAACCATCTTAAAAGAAAAAACCTATAAAAATATAGGCTTTTTAGAACTTCAGATTTCTTGGTGTTCTTGGGAATGGTTCAACATCACGAATATTTTGCATACCAGTTAAATACATCAAGAAACGGTCAAATCCTAAACCAAATCCTGCATGCTTACATCCACCAAAACGACGCAGATCCATATACCACTGTAACCCTTCCTTGCTCATTTGTTTTTCATTCATAATCTTTTCTAAAACATCATATCTTTCTTCACGCTGACTACCACCAACTAATTCTCCAATTCCTGGTACTAACAAGTCACAAGCAGCAACTGTCTTATTATCATCATTTAAACGCATATAAAACGCTTTAATTTCTTTTGGGTAGTCAGTTAAAAATACTGGTCCTTTAACAACCTGTTCACAAATATAACGTTCATGTTCACTGTTTAGATCCATTCCCCAAGATACTTTGTTTTTAAATTTAACATCTGCATTTTCTAGTATTTCAATTGCTTCTGTATATGTCATTCGTTTAAACTCGCTGTTTCTTACCTTTGTAATACGATTAACGCAGTCTTTATCAATCATTGATGCAAAGAAATTCATTTCTTCAGAAGCATTATCTAAGACATAATCAATACAATATTTAACCATGTCTTCAATTAAGTCCATATCATCCTCAAGATCTGCAAAAGCAATTTCAGGTTCAATCATCCAAAATTCACTAGCATGTCTAGAAGTATTGGAATTTTCAGCTCTAAAAGCTGGCCCAAATGTATATACATCCCTAAAAGCCATAGCAAATGCTTCAACATGCAATTGACCAGTAACTGTTAAAAAAGCCTCTTTTTCAAAAAAGTCCTCTTTAAAATTTGTATCATCAATAGTTGTTGCTCTAAACATTTCTCCAGCTCCTTCACCATCATTGCTGGTAATGATTGGTGTATGAACATAAACAAATCCTTGTGATTGGAAAAATTCGTGAATTGCCATCGATAAAACACTGCGTAATCTAAAGATTGCATAAAAAGAATTAGCTCTTGGTCTTAAATGAGGAATCTCTCGCATATATTCAAAAGAATGGCGTTTCTTTTGTAATGGAAAATCCTCATCACATCTACCCTCAATTTCAATTTCTGTTGCTTCTACTTCAAAAGGCTGTTTTCCTTCTGGGGTTAACTTTAATTTGCCAACTACTCTAATTGCACTTCCTGTTGATAACTTATCAATTTCAGCATAATTTTCAATTTCTTGTTCAGTATAAACAATTTGTAAGTTTTTAAAATATGTCCCATCGTTAAGTGCTATAAACCCCAATTTACCACTATTACGATTAGTTCGAACCCATCCCTCAAGTTCAACATATTCATACCCCTCTAAATCCATCATCTGGTTACCTAAAAACATCTCATATAGTTCTCTAACCGTTATAAATTCAAACATATTAATCCTCCTAGTTTTACATATTATATACTTTATTCTACCAACTATTCAAGTGTTATTGCTGATTTGAATCCATCTTAATTACTAATTCCTGAATTGCTACTACTACATCTACCTGTTGTACTTGAATACCAGGTCTAACAGTAAAATGAGTATGAGTAAAATCAACAATTCCTTTTATTCCTAAATCCATCAAGCGATCAACCGTTGATTGAACATTTTCTGAAATGGCTAGAATTGCAATCTTACATTCTTTGGGAAATGTTTTTTCTAAATCATCAATATTATATAACTTAACTCCAAACCTTTCCCCTTCCTTATTTTTATCCTGGTCATAACCGCAAACAATTTTTCCTACTGTATACTGCCATCGATTATATTTCAAAATAGCACTACCTAAATTTCCTATTCCTATCAATATGATAGATTCATCTAACCCGAGTCCAAGCACTTCGCTTAATCCATCAATTAAATGTTTAACATCATAACCTTTACCTCTTTGACCAAAATTGTCCGTTTTTGATAAATAGGTAAAATCACGACGAATTGTGGTATCCTGGATGCCTGTTAATTCAGATAATTCACTAGATAAACAGTTTTCTTTACCTTCATGCTGTATTTTTCTTAACGCTTTTAAATAAACTGGATAACGAGACATCGTCGCATTTGATATTTTTTTATCCATTTTGACATACCTCACCAGCTGATTCATTTTCAAGATCTAAATTTGGCTTTATTCCTAATGATAGATCACTAAACATCTTTAAATCATACATTTGTTTAGCCGCTAAAGCAATCATCATGGCATTATCAGTACAGCAGCTCATCGGCGGTAATAATAATTCAACTCCATCTAAACTATCAACTGCTGTTTCCATAGCTTTTCTCAGCCCACGATTAGCACTAACTCCTCCTGCCAGCATTACCTGTTTTACTCCATAAGCTTTAGCTGCTCTAACTGTCTTATTGACCAAAACTTCAATGACAACATCTTGAAAAGAAGCTGCTAAATCATCTTTATTAATTATCTCTCCACGCTGCTTAGCTTTATGATTTAAATTAATTACAGCAGATTTTAAACCACTAAAACTAAAATTATAACTTTCATCATCTAAAGGAACTGGTAAATCATACGTATGTTTACCAGCACTTGCCATCCTATCAATTACAGGTCCTCCAGGATATGGCAAATTTAAAACCCGGCCTACCTTGTCATATGCTTCTCCAACTGCATCATCTAAAGTTGTCCCAATAACTTCAAATTCAAACGGAGCCTTTAATATAACTAATTCACTATGTCCTCCACTTACAACTAAACATAAACTAGGATAAACCATGTCCTGATTATAATTATTAGCATAGATATGACCAGCAATATGATGAACGCCAATCAATGGTTTATGATATGCCATAGCAATAGTTTTAGCTGCTTGTAAACCAATATGCAAAGAACCTACTAACCCTGGTCCTTTAGTAACTGCTACTGCATCAATTTCCTCAATCGAAATATCAGCCCGTTTTAAAGTTTCTTTTAATACTATACTCACACATTCAACATGCTTTCTACTTGCAATTTCCGGAACCACTCCACCATATAGGGCATGTACATCAATTTGTGAAGCTACTACACTTGATAAAAATTCCCGTTTGTCTTTTAAAATGGCCATTGCCATTTCATCACAACTTGATTCAACTGCTAAAATCAATGACATCTCTATACCTCCATTTCCTTTATCATCAAATACGCATCTTCATGATTATCCTGATAATAATTCTTTCTAATCGTAGTAATTTTAAACCCGCATTTTTTATACAAATTAATTGCTTTTTGATTCGATACCCTAACTTCTAGATTAATATTAGCATATCTTAAACTTCTAGTGATTTCCTCGCATTTATCCATTAATATTTTAGCATAGCCATTACCTTGAAATACTTTTTTTATTCCCAATGTAGTTATTTGAGTTTGATCACCTAACAGCCACATCCCAATATACCCTGCTATTTCGCCATCATTTTCTAATACTAAAATAGTTGAAAATACGTTTTTCTCTAATTCATAATAAAAGGCTTCTTTATTCCATGGAGAACTAAACAGTTCCTGTTCTAAAGCAACGATCGTATCAATATCCGAATAATCCATCTGTCTAATTAACATATTTTTTTAGCCTCAACCTCTTTTAAATATTGAGGTACCAAATTATCCACATTTTCAACATATTCAGCATCTTTAGCAGCCTGGTAAATATTTTCACTCAAGTCAACTTCAACTTTATCATAACCCACTATTTCACTATCTCCAAAAACTGGATAATCATCATATTGCTGTTTAAAAGCAGTAAATTCATCAATTAGCATCATTTGATCAACAGCAATATTTTTATTATTATCATAGACTCCAACAAATACCTTTTTGCTTCGAGCATCGATAACACTGACTGCTTTATTCTTTCCTGCATAAGCATGCAAAGATGATACAGCCTTGATTTTAATCTTACTTATTGCTGCTAAAGTTTTAGCAATCGTTAAGGCAACTCTTTGGCCTGTATAAGAGCCTGGACCAATTGTTATTATCATCTCATCAACCTCTAAAACATTAACATTATTCTTTTTCAACATTTGATTTAAATATGTCAAAGCATACTCTGACTGACGTTTATTTCCTTCTTCTTGATACTTATCAATACATTGCGTATCTTCATATAAGGCAATTACTAAAAAAGTATTCGATGTATCCATTATAATTGTTTTCATTTAAAATCCTCCAATAGCTGTTTGTATCTAGAACCGATAGCTTTAAAAATAAATTCACGAGTATCTTGATCAACTTTTTTAATCTTAACCTCTAATCTTTGATTAGGCAGAATATCTTCAATAAAACCAGCCCATTCAACCACACAAATATCATCACTTTCAAAGATTTCTTCAAATCCCAAATCATCATCTTGTCCCTCTAAACGATAAGCATCAAAATGAGACAAATTCAATCTTCCATGATATTGTTTTAAAATGGTAAAAGTAGGACTATTTATAATCTTTTCAATACCTAACCCTAAACCAATTCCTTTAGTAAAAGTAGTTTTGCCAGCTCCTAAATCACCACTTAAAGTAATTAACATATTAGGTTTTAATAATTCTCCTAACTTTTTTCCTAATTCAATCGTTTCTTCTAGATTATTGATTCTAGTTACTTTTTCCATCTTTACCTCCTATCCCTGGGTCAAATCTTCATAAATATGATACCAATGTTTAGTAAAGTCCTCATTAAATGGTCCTTTACCTTTTGAAGCCAAATCAATTAAAATATTTAGTTGTTTTTTTAAAATTTTATCTAATTCTTTTGAATAATTCATCTGTTTAGCATGCTGTCTATATTCTTCCTCATCTAAAATCCGATAATTACCATCAGGAAATACCTTTAAATCCAAATCATAATCAATATATTTTAAAGCTTCACCATCATATAATGTTGGTGATGCAAGATTACAATAATAATAAACTCCTGTTTTACGAATCATACAAATAACATTATACCATTTTTTCTTAGGAAAATAACAAATTGCTGGTTCTCTTGTATGCCACATTCTCCCATCTGCTTCCGTTACCAAAGTGCGATTATTTATTGCAATAAAATGATCATCATTTTCATCTAAGATAAATCCCTTGGCCCAGCACCGATGAATACTTCCATCATGCTTATAACAATGAATTAATACTTTTTTTCCTATCAGGGAATTTGACATCTTTTACTACCTCTCTTTATAACAGTACCATTATACACAAATTAAGCCTCTTTTTAAAGGTGAAACTTTAATTCTTAAATTCTATCTATTACAATTATTTTCACTTATCATCTCAAAAAATTGCATAATAAAAGAATCTTACTATTTTAATAGCAGGATTCTCATAAATTAAATATTATAATTTTATTGTATTTTTTAAACGTGGATATAAAATTACAAATAAGATAAAGCAGGCAGCTAATGTTGCCAAGTTATATGGAATATTATAAGCTAAATTAGCTTCTAAAGGTGTTGCAAAAGCATACCATCCTGAAATCAAATGACAAATTGTTTTTAAAATCATTACTACGATTATTCCTATTGGAAGATCAAAATTTTTTATCTTAATAAGCGGGATGATTCCCACAGTTCCAACAAGTGCTATTGGCAATAAATAATCAAATATTACTGATAATGGACCATAAAACGTTGCCAGTCCTAAAACAAAATGCAGTCCAACACAGACAAGTGAAACAACTAAGCCATAACAAGCTCCCATTAAATAGCTGCATAACATCAAAACTACTAATGAAAAAGCAACATTTCCACCTTGTGGCATTGTTGGTGTAAATTGAGTTAGATATTCTAATACAATTTGTAAAGCAGCAAATATAGCCATGTAAGCCATTGTCTTAGTATTGATTTCAAATTTTTTGTTTTTCATTCTTTGTTTCCCCTTTCCTATAAAAGAGCCAAACAAAATTAAAAAAGCTTCTTTACAAGCGTAAAAAAGCAAATACTTTTAAAATTGCTCTCTCTACGCTGGCATTACCCAGTTCAGATGATAAGGGACAAGGTTTAAACCTTTCTCAGCTGTATGCGCCCCTGGCTCATTTATATTATAAAAGTTATTGATAAAATATCAAGGAAAAATTAACAAAGCTGGTGCTTTTAACTAGAAATTTTACAAAATAATGATATAATGACCATAGATTAAGGAGGCTTTATAAAAAATGGCAAAAATTATTTCTGTAAATGCAGGTAGTTCTTCGTTAAAATTCCAGCTATTTGAAATGGATGATGAATCTGTTATTACATCTGGGGTAATTGAAAGAATTGGTTTAGAAGATTCAATTTTTACAATTAAATATGACGGTAAAAAAACTGTTACAACTAGTCCAATCAAAAATCATAAGATTGCTGTACAGCTATTATTAGATACATTGATTGAAAAAGGAATTGTAAAAGATTTAAATGAAATTAAAGGGGTTGGACATCGGGTTGTTCAAGGAGGATCTTATTTCAACTCATCAGCTATTATTGATGAAGATGTTATAAATAAAATCGATGAATTAAAATCTTTGGCACCATTACACAATCCAGCTCATTTAACTGGATATTATGCATTTAAAGAAGCTATTCCTAATGCAGGTGCTGTAGCTGTATTCGATACTGCATTCCATCAAACATTAGAACCAAAATGTTATATTTATCCAATTCCATATAAATATTATACAGATTATAAAGTACGTAAATATGGAGCTCATGGGACTAGTCATTATTATGTTTCTCATCGTTGCATTGAAATGTTAGGAAATCCTGAGCATTCTAGAATTATTGTTGCTCACTTAGGCGCTGGAGGATCATTAAGTGCAATTAAAGATGGTGTTTCTATAAATACTTCAATGGGATTCACACCACTTGCAGGAATCATGATGGGAACTCGCAGCGGTGATGTTGATCCTTCTGTAATCGATTATTTAATCGAAGAAGTTGGTCTTGATATGAAAGAGGTTATTAGAATCTTAAATAAAGAATCTGGATTATTAGGTATTTCTGGAGTATCTAGCGATTTTAGAGATGTTCAAAATGCAGCATTAGAAGGAAATGAAAGAGCACAGCTGGCAATTGATATCTTCTATCGTCGTGTTATTGCTTATATTGGACGTTATTTTATTGCTTTAGGTGGTGTAGATGCAATTTGCTTTACTGCTGGAATTGGTGAAAATTCTTTCTTTGCTCGTAAAGGAATATGCGATTTATTAAAAGACGCTCTGGGTATTGAAATCGATGAAGATGCTAATGTTAATGGTCAAGGAGATCGTCTGATTAGTACTCCTAATTCAAAAGTAAAAGTTTTTGTTATCCCAACTAATGAAGAATTAGTTATCGCTCGTGATACTAAACGTCTATTAAATTTATAAAAATAAAAGGGTTTGTAAAATAACTTGTGGTTTTGAATAAAAGAGACTATCCAATAGTGTGTGGAGCTGTTGACCATGCATTATTGGAAAAGTCTCTTTCTTATAATATGATATCATTCCCTTTTAGGGCCAATCTGTAGTTTATTATCTGATGCTGATTATGAAGTATCGACATGTTCTGGTCATATCAGCTTTCAAGCAGAATTTTGATTTCGTTGATCTCATTATATAATTCTTCCAGCATTTCTTCTTCATCAATAATTTGTGGACCACCTTCGGTTATTTTTAATCTGTATATTTCATTTATAATATCTTTCATTACTTGTTTTCCTTTCTGCTTTTTGTGGGTGAGAGTGAATATGAAGCATTTGGATTGCATACATATTATGATACTATTCCTTAATCTGGGAAATGATATGTATCCATTGACACATCTTTTTAATGCTTTTGTTGACGGATTCGATTCTTAAATTATTGACTAAAGTGTTGATTAGCACATAATGAAGAAACCAAGAAGTGATGGTAAACATATCGACAAAAGCATATAAGAATACAGATCAGATATCAATCAAACAGATACCACAAAAAGGGCTATCATGATAAACAGCTATTAAATTGGAGTTATCAAGCATTTTGCTTTTTGAAACTTGTGAATAGCTTTTTCATTTCTACTTACTATACTGTGAATAGTAACAAATTTACATCATCATAAGATTTTTGTGAATAATTATTGAAAGAAAGTGTTTTAAATGTTATCATTGACATGTACAAGACATACATAATGTTTTTAGAAAAAAAAGATAGGACTGCAAACCAAAGATCCTTTCTTTTTGTATGTCGATCTCCTTAAATATAATAATAAAACAGCCGAGATAATCGCATATTATTTTGTCAAATTATTTCAGCTGTTTTTTATATTTGATAATTCAATTTGATTAGATCTTGTCTTTTTTAGTTAAAATAATGTGCTAATCAACATTCACTCTTCAAAGCTGAAAACGAATTCGTCAAGTTACATAGTTTTGAAATAAATGATAACATTGATAAAATCAATATAATTTTGATTTTAATATACTATGTTTTCAGCTGAATACAGTTCTCTATGAAGGATGAATCAAATGAAATCCAAACCGCGAAACTTGAGTAATTAAATGAAACAGAAAAGCCTGATTGTAGTCTCTGTTAGATTCCTTCTGTCGCTTTCCTAATTCTGTTTTATTCTAATAATATCTATTATTCATTTATCTCATCTATTCTTTGTTTAAACTTTCCATACTCATCTTCTTCAAAAATTATTTTGTCAATCGCTTTTAAATGTTTAACATTTAGCGATAATATCCATTCTTCTTCTCTTATCCCATATCTTGCTTCTATTAAATCAACAGTTCTTTTTAATGCACCTTCGATCCTTCCTTTAGCTAATCCCTTTTCATATATTTCCTGCTTTTCAGATTCATTAGCTGCTCTGTTTAAATCCCGCTTATAATACATATCTCTTAACAGTTCATCTTCATTAAACATTTCCAACTTCTTTTTCATGATC
>JAETPY010000024.1 GCA_021770925.1 Erysipelotrichaceae bacterium
AAAAAAAATGATTATTTTTATGGTGAATGTGTTGATTTAACACATGATGGTCAAGGTATTGTCAAAGTTGATAACTTTACATATTTTGTTAAAGGAATGTTAGTTGGAGAAACCGGAAAACTTAAAGTGATTAAGGTGTTAAAAAATTATGCTATTGCTAGATTAATTGAACTCAATAAAGTTTCCAAATATCGTCAAGAGCCTAGATGCTTAGTATTTAAACCATGTGGCGGGTGTCAACTGCAGCATTTAAATCAGGAAGGACAGATGTTATTTAAAACTAAACGAGTTAAAGATTGTTTAGAAAGAATTGGAAATTGCTATGTTGAAGTAAACAATTGTTTAATGATGGAAAAACCATGGTATTATCGTAATAAGGTTCAAATGCCGGTAGGAATTAAAGGTGATCGTTTAGTAACTGGTTTTTATAAACAAAAATCAAATGAAATTATCCCTTGTAACGAGTGTTTTATTCAAAATAAATTGTCAAATCAAATAACTAATCGTGTTAAAGAATTAATGGAAGAATATAAGATCTATCCATATGATAAATTATCACATCAAGGTAATATCAAACATATTTTAACTAAACATGGTTATCATACTAATGAAATAATGTTAGTATTGATAAGTTATCTTGATAAAATAAATAATATTGATCAGCTTGTATCTAAAATTACTAAAGAATTTCCTATGATTAAAACTGTAATTCAAAATATTAATCATCGCATAGATAATGTTATTTTGGGAGATAAAGAAGTAGTATTATATGGTAATGGATATATTTATGATAAGTTGTTAGATAATAAATATAAGATTTCATTAAAATCTTTTTATCAGGTTAATGCAGTTCAGGTAGAAAAGCTTTATCAAAAAGCAATTGAATTTGCAGGTTTGTCTAGTGATGATATTGTTTTAGATGCATATTGTGGGATTGGAACTATTGCAATTTCATTATCAAAATATGTTAAAAAAGTTTATGGAGTAGAGATTGTTGAAGCAGCAATTAATGATGCTAAAAATAATGCTGATTTGAATAATATTAAAAATGTTGAATTTAAATGTAATGATGCAGGTAAATATATGATCGAGCTCGTGAATAATCATCAGCATTTAGATGTTGTTTTTGTTGATCCACCACGTAAAGGATGTTCAGCTGAATTTTTAAACTATTTGATTCAGGCTCGTCCTAATAAAATAATTTATATTTCTTGTGATGTCGCAACTCAAGCTCGTGATATTAAATACTTGCAGGAAAATGGATATTTTGTGGATATTTGTCAGCCTGTTGATATGTTTCCTCATACAACGCATATAGAAAATATAATAAAATTGTCATGTGCAAAAAATAATGATAAAATAAATTGTATTTAGTAAAGTAACCAAGATACAAAATAGAAGTACATATGTTTTTTGTTTTGATTAATTTATGTGAATTTAATATAGATGTAAAGTAGATGTATTTTACCAACATTATAAAGATTAGTAAGAAAATTAATAGTGTCAAAGAAGATATAGGAAAACTTTTATGATGGTAGAATTTATAAATTGAGTAAAATTATAAAGATGTCAAATTTTTGAAGGGTTAAAAGTATAGATCATAAAAAATGTTAAAAAAATTATATATAGCAATACAAAAAAGGTAATAATCACTATAAGTGATTATTACCTAGGGGACAAAATTTATTTTGTCCCTTTTTTTATATATATTTTATATCTAAAGTATCATAGAATGCACTATTCTGCGATTAATATACATATATTTTATCACTAAAATAAAAATAAATAAAGGTGAGATTCATTTTTAACTAAAAAGCGCAAAATGGAAAGGTTAAATACTAATATATTTGATAGAATTTATACACAATATATGATACTAAATCTTACTAAGTTTAAAAAGGTCGAACAATAGTGATCAAATTATGTATCATTATAACTATTTAGAATCATATAGTATTAAAAACAAGTAATTAAATATTAATCTTATTTTGAAAAAAGTCATTATTCTAATAATTTCATTAAAACAATTAAAATAACAGCATTATTATAAAAATTAGAATTAATAAAAAACAAATACTGCTTTAAAAAATATTTAAACAAGTATTAATTATTGATGATGTAATGTTGTGTGTAAGAAAAACTACATACATGATTTAGTGCATAGAAAAAGATAAAGATTACATCAAAGTCTTATCTATTACAATAAATAATACTTTTTTTTTATTTAATTTTTCTGCTAATCTACTTAATATAATTTGATATATGAAAGGAAGACAATACTATGACAGAGTTAAATCAAAAGATAACATTTAAGCTTGTTGCTAAAGAGTGGTTGATTTTTAAGGAATTGAGTATAAAACCATCAACCTATATTAAATACGATAACTTATTAAAGGTTCATATTTTCCCTTATTTTAAAGATATGGAGTTTTTAGATATTGATGATGTATCAATATCTATCTTTTTATCAAAAATGTATGATAATCTATCTGCTAGTACAATTAAAACAATATATTATCTAATTCAAGCAATTTTAAACTATGGTAGTAAAAAATATAAACTAGATTTAAGACATTACAATGTAAGATTACCAAAAATAAAAAGAAATGTTACACCTTTAACAGAAACCCAACAAATCATTATTGAAAAGAAAGCAAACGAACTAAATAAAGAAGTAACAAGAGCAATCTTTTTAGGATTGTATGCTGGACTAAGGTTAGGTGAAATATGTTCTTTAAAATGGGAGGATATTGATTTTGATAGAAAAACTATTAATGTTAATAAATCTGTACAAAGAATCAGAAATATTTCGAATAATTCCAAAACTATTTTATTGATCGGTACTACAAAAACTAATAATTCAAATCGGTTTATTCCTATTTCTGGTCCGCTATTAAAATATTTAAAACAAATATATTTTAATAATAGTGATTGTTATGTATTAAATAATAAATCAAAAGTAATCGACCCTAGAAAAATCCAATTCCAATTTAAAAAGTTATTAAATGAATGTAATCTAGCTGATATAAATTTTCATATGTTGAGGCATACATTTGCAACTAACTGTATTAAATTAGGAATAGATGTAAAATCACTCAGTGAAATATTAGGACATTCTAATGTCAATACAACATTGAATCTATATGTTCATTCGTCATTAGAATTTAAAATACAACAAATGAATAAATGGAAAAATTTTATCTCTGATAATATCGCAGAATAGTGCATTCTATGAATTAATTGTAACCATATAAAAGAGGTGATTAGGGATATTAATAGGGAGGATTGGTATGCTTTAGAAGTTAATATTAGTATAAATAGAAGGAGATGATATAAAGGAAATGCATATTAGTTATAGTAGATATATTTATTAATATGCATTATTCTGAATTTAAAAAATGATGGCAATATATAGCGGTGTCAGTTATTATAAGTTTTAAAAATTACATTTAATTTAAGAGAATTGACACAGTATGCATATTATAACGAAATATGATTTTAATAAATTTAAAGAAAGGATGAAATTTATGGTAAAATCAAAAACAAAAAAAGTGCTTACAGTTATTGCATCTACTAGTTTAATTATTAGTCTTGTTGTTGCATTGATAGTTTCATTTGCAACACCTGCTAGTGCATTAACTTCAATAGCAGATGATTCAACTATTACTTCGTGGGAAAATACTACAGGAAGTAATACAAAAAATATTGGACGAATATGGACAGATAAAACTGTTTCAACCAATTCAATTAAGCTTCAACAAATTGATTTAACAGTAAATAAAAGTGCTGATGAGGATTTTTTAATTGCATTATCAGCTTTATCTTCAGCAGCTAAAGTTACTGGTGAAACAAATGTTCCTCTTGATATAGTTCTTGTATTAGATACCTCTGGTAGTATGGGAGACAGTATTGTTGAAAATTCAACTTATCAACAAGCTTTAGATACATCAAATCAATATTCTGATGCATACAGTAAGCGGGATAATTTATATGTATTAGATGATGGAGAATATTATAAATTATCTGTTTCAAGACAAAACAGAAACTATACGATATCGTATACTATAAATGGTCAAACAAAATATTTAGCACGAAACGCACAAAATGCTAGATTGAACACAGTTCTTTATGAATTAAAAACTATAACTAAGATGACAGCATTAAAAAATGCAGTTAATAGTTTTATTGATAAAACTGCTGAAATGAATGGTAGTATCACAAATTCAAATGATAAACATCAAATTGGTGTTGTAACATATGCAAGTAGTGCAAATACTAGACAAAACTTAACTGTTTGTGAAGATCAAACTGCGAATACTTTAAAAAATACTATTAATAACCTTTCGGCAAATGGATCAACAGGTGCAGATTATGCAATGGAGAATACTACAGAAGTTCTTAAAAGTGCTAGAAATAATGCAAAAAAAATTGTGATTTTTTTTACTGACGGTGAACCAAATCATTATTCTGGTTTTGATCAAAATGTAGCTAATAATGCGATTAATAAAGCAAAGAGTTTAAAAGATAATGGTGTCTTAATATATTCAATTGGTATATTTGACGAAGCAGATCCTTCTAATACAACGCAAAGATTTAATGCATATATGCATGCTATGTCCAGCAATTATCCTAATGCAACAAGTTATACTAATTTAGGTGAATATACTTCAGATAATAATAAGGAATATTATAAAGCGGCAACTAATTCTAGTGAATTAAATAATATTTTTAATGAAATAGCTTCTGATATTTCTGAACAGGAAGCCTCATCACCTACAGAAATAACACAAGGAAGTGATCCATCTAGAGGTGGTTATATTACATTTACTGATGAATTAGGTTCATATATGGAAATAAGCAATTTTAAATCAATTGTTTTTGAATATAAAAATTATACATTAACCGATAAAGAAAGTGATGGAAATACAGATACTTATATTTTTAATCATGATGTAGAAGGAAATGCAGTTCATCCAAACGGTAATTTAAAGGATATTTTAATAAAGGTGCAAAAATCTCAAAATGATAAACAGGGAGATATAGTTACTGTTCAAATTCCTGCCAACTTGATACCGCTTCGTTATTATGAAGTAGGTATTGACAAAGATGGAAAGGCTACAACGAAAATTACAGAAGCTTATCCATTGCGTGTTTTCTATGGTGTTAAACTTAAAGAAGAGGTTAAAGCCAAACTTGGTAATCCAGATGCTGAACTTCAACAATACATAAATGAAAACACTGATAAAAATGGTAATATTAAATTTTATGCTAATGCTTGGAATAAAAATGATAATGATGAAGATTTTAAAGTAACAGCTTCATTTGCTCCTGCTGCTACAAATGATTTTTATTACTTTGTTCAAGATAAAACACTTTATACTGATAAAAATTGTACAGAGGTGGCAAAAGCACCAATAGATGTATCAGGAAATACAACTTATTATTATCAAAGAACTTATTATGAAGTTGGTAAAAGTGAACCACAAAATAATATAGTTGAGGTTCCTGGAAATTCAAATTTAATACTAAATGCTTCTGCTAAAGTAGATAGTGAAGGCAATTTGTATGTTCCAAAAGGGACACCACGTTTAACAAGTCTTTATTACTTTAGACAAGATAAAGAGAACAATTCAACTGAAACAGCATCTTATGTTAATAGACCGACATGGGCGGGATTAAATAATAATATGGATGCAGGTATTGGTGATAGCGTATCTGTCGGACTTGGAAATAACGGGGTAATGAGTGTTGAATTACCTGGTAAACTTACAGTAGGAAAAACGGTGGAAAACGCTGAGGGACATCAAGCTCCAGAAAACGACATATTTACGTTTACATTAAATTTAACTGCATCTGCAAATTCAGAACTTGCCAAAAGCTATAAAGCACAAATTTTCAACAGAGCTGGTGAAAAAGTAGGAGAAGAATTTAATATAAAAAATAGTGATACATTTGAATTACAAAATGGTCAGACTATAAGTATTTATGGAATTGAAGCTGGAACTGGTTATACAGTGACAGAAATGAATAAAACGGGATACATATCAAATTCTGTTAATGAAAAAGGAACGATTGAAGCTAATGAAACCTCTGTTGTAAGCTTTAATAATAAATATAAAGCTGAGTCTGTAATAGTTAAAGGAGATATAGCGTTTAAAGCTCAAAAAAATTATAATGCTTGGCAAAATGTTCCAGAGACTTTTGAATTTGTGATGGAATCATATGATAATGCTCCACTTCCTGAAGAAGTTATTGGTAATGAAGTTATTAAAAAGGTTTCTAATGGAAATGTCTTTAATTTTGGGGATATCGAATATACTAAACCTGGAGAATATAATTATATTATTTATGAAAGAACTCCAGCTCAAGAAGACCAAAAACCAGGTATTTCTTATTCTGGTGCTGTTTATGAAGTAAAAGTTACAGTAACTGACAACAATGGGCAATTGTATGCTGAATCAGAAATGAAAAAAATGCATGATGTAGACGGCAAAGAAATTGAAAATCCAATAGAAGTTGAGGATAATGTAGCTGTAATTGAAAATGAATTTAATGCTAATTCAGTCAGTGAAGGACCATTAGCACTTAAAAAGTATACTGATTATACTGGAAGCAATCCGCTTAAAGATGGAATGTTTAGCTTTAAAATGAAGGCATTAACTGAGAATGCTCCACTACCAAATGATATGCATCCTGATGATGATGGATACGTTTATGTAATGAACGTAGGAACTAGTATTGGATTTGGTAAAATGACATTTACAGCTAAGCATGCTAATCAAGTATTTGAATATGAAATTTCTGAAGTAATTCCTGAAAATCCTATTAATGGTATGAATTATGATGATGCTGTTTATAGAGTAAAAATGAATGTTAGTGTAGAAGAAATACATGATGTTCCAACAGTTGTTGTAAAGACAATTTATTGTAATGCAGCTGGTGAACCTCTTTCTTCTGATAAATTAATTAATGATAGATTAGTATTTGAAAATTCTTATAAAGCAGATAGTGTTATATTAAGTGGTGAAACTGCTATTAAAGGTATCAAGACTCTAAATGGTCGAGATATGCAGGATAATGAAAGCTTTGAATTTGAGTTATCTGCAGCAAATGCAAATACACAAAAGGCAATTAATGATAAATCAGTAATTATTCCTGAAAATAATGCAACTGTAAGTGGTGTAAAAAACAATCAACAAGCAGAATTTAGTTTTGAAAATATAGAATTTTCAAAAATTGGTACATATGAATTTAATATTAAAGAAACCGACATACCTGATGAAGATGGAAATGGTATGACTTATGACAGAGGTACAGATATTGTTAAAGTTATTGTAAAAGATAATAATGGACATTTAGAGGCAGAAGTGGTGTATAATAATGGTAGTACAAAACAAGCCGAATTTGTTAATAAATATAAAGCTTCAATTTCATATGGCAGTGTTGGTGGACTTAAAGTATCTAAAAAATTAACAGGTCGTACTATGGAAGCTAGGGAATTTGCTTTTACTATTGCAAAAGAAGGTACAGAAGAACCTGATATTATGCCAGGTGATGCAAGTTTTACAAATGGTAGACGTGGTGATGGAATTGTCTATGAAACAACTAAACTTAGTAATTTAGAATTTACACAAGATGATGCTGGAAAAACATATTATTATATTGTAGATGAAGTAGAACCTGTAGAAGATGAAAATATGAGTAAACCAGGTATTCAAAAAAGTGGTGTAACATATGATCAATCACAATATAGAGTGGCAATTCAAGTATCGGATAATGGTGATGGTACTTTGGATATTGTTACTTCTATAACAAAAATAAAAAATTCTGAAGGTATAAAGGTTTGTGAAAAAGTAGGATCTAGCATTTTATTTGAAAATACTTATGCGTCTGATCAGCCTGCAATATTTGATGGAAATACGAATTTAAAAGTTGAAAAATTATTAGTTGGCAGAGATGAAAATAACAGCTGGTTAAATACAGATAAATTCAAATTTAAACTTGATATTGATAAAAGTGATGAAACAACAGTTAATGCCTTAAATAATGGAGACATTAGCTTACCAAATAATCACAATGAAATTGAAATTACTGGTAATGATTTAATTAAAGAGGCTTCTTTTGGAGATATCTCATTTAATAAAGTTGGAATTTATAAATTTATTGTTACTGAAATAAGTGATGATAAATTACAAGGTATAGAATATTCATCTGAAGTTAAGAACATTGAAGTTGTAATAAGTGATAATTTAGACGGAAGTTTAACAGCTGTTAAGGGAATTAATAGTGATACTTTGTTCTTCCAAAATATTTACTCTATCGATAATTATATTTTAGAAGGATCTGCTAATTTAAAAGTAACAAAAGAATTAGCTGGTCGTGATTGGCAGGATAGAGATTCGTTTAGCTTTTTATTAAGTGGAAACGATGAAGTAACAAACGCTGCAATTGAGAATAAAGATATTATACTACCTGATAACGCTGATGAAATTACAATAACAAATAGTAATGAAACAAAATCAGCTACATTTGGTGATATTATAATTAAAAAACCCGGAACTTATAAATTTAGGATAAGTGAGGATGCATCCGACCCAATAAATGGAATTACTTACGCAGATGCAAAAGAAATTACAGTAAAGGCTATTGATAATGGTGATGGAAGATTGAATGTTTCAGTATCAGGAAATACTGAAAATGATTTAACTTTTACAAATACATATACAGCTGATTCAGCAGCACTTAAAGGAGAAAGTGATTTAAAAGTAGCAAAAGTATTGAATGGACGTGAGTGGTTAGATACTGATGAATTTAAATTTAAATTAGAGTTAGCTGATAATGAAACTGTCTTCGCAGAAAATGATGAAAAAATAACTTTAACGAGCAGGACTTTAACTATTACTAAAGAAAATAAAGATAATGCAAGTTTTGGCGATATTATATTTAATGAAGTTGGAAAATATAAGTTTACAGTAAGTGAAGAAAAGGGGAATATTCCAGGAATTGAATATGACACTGACTTAAAAACGATTGTTGTTAATGTAATTGATAATAAGGATGGTACATTGAGTGCAGTTATTGTTGCTGAAGAAAGCGATGAATTAATATTTAATAATACATACACTCCAGTTTCAGCGACTCTTACTGGAGAAACTGATTTAATCGTAACCAAAGTATTAAACGGACGTGATTGGAATGACGATGATGTATTTACATTTAATCTAACAGCAGGTAATATAGATACACAAAAAGCTGTTGATAAAAATGAAATTGTGCTTGAAAACACAGAGGCTGAAATAAATAAAAATAATCAAAGTGCAAACTTTGGCGATATTAAATTTACAAAAGCTGGTGAATATGTATTCAAGGTAACAGAAAAAGCTGGAAACATTAAAGGTATTACATATGATTTAAGTGAGAAATATATTTTTGTTAATGTGACAGATGATAATAACGGAAATTTAGCGGCTAGTATTAATAGAGAAGAAAGTTCATTATTAACATTTACAAATATCTATGCACCTGTTGATTCAGCAATTTTTGAGGGAAGTAAAAACCTAAAAGTAACAAAAAATTTCACTGGACGTGAAAATGATGAATGGATTGCTGGAGATATCTTCATATTTAATTTAGATATTGATAAAACTGATTCAACAACATTAGATGCTTATAATAATGGAAATATTATTTTAGGAAATGACTTATTAGTAATTCAAAGCGGTAATAAAAATGATGCATATTTTAAAGATATAACATTCAAAACAGCAGGAACATATAAATTTACAGTAACAGAAGTAGATACAGGTATAGCAGGAGTAGCATATGATAATGAACCTAGAACAATTGCTGTTAATGTAAGAGATAACTATGATGGAACATTGAGAGCAGAACTTGATGAAAATAGTGAAGCATTAGAATTTAATAATGTCTATACACCTGCTGAAGCTGTTCTTGAAGGTAATATAAATCTAAAAGTAACAAAGAATTTTACAGGACGTGGATGGTTAGATACAGATGAATTTACATTTAAATTAACAGCAGGTAAAGAAACACAAGAAGCAATCACTGCTGGAAAAGTAATTTTGAGTATTGATACATTAACTATCAATAAAGGAAATAAGGATAGCGCAAGCTTTGGAAATATAACATTTAAAGAAGCTGGAACATATGAATTTACGGTTAATGAAGTAGATACAGGTATAGCAGGAGTAGCATATGATACTACACCTAGAACAATTATTGTTAATGTGACAGATAATAATAGAGGGGAATTAGAAGCAGTTATTGCTAAAGGAAATAATGAATTAATATTTAATAATACATATGCACCTAATGCAGCTGTTCTTCAAGGAAGTACAAATCTAAAAGTAACAAAGAACTTCACAGGACGTGCAAATAATGAATGGTTAGATAGTGATGAATTTAGATTTGCTATAAGTGCAGCTGCATATGATACCGAAACTATTGATGCCATAAAAGCTGGTGAAATTATTTTACCAGATGAGTTAGTAATTAATAATACTAATAAAGACAGTGCAAACTTTGGTGATATTGAATTTACAAAGGCTGGAACATATAGATTTACAGTAATTGAAGTAAAAGGAAATCTTCCTGGAGTATCTTATGATAGCGAAACAAAAACAATTATTGTTAATGTAGTTGATAATAATAATGGTACAATGAAAGCTGTTCTTGTGGAAGAAAGCAATGAATTAACATTTAATAATACATATGCACCTGATACAGCTGTTCTTGAAGGAAAAACTAATTTAAAAGTAACAAAGAACTTTACAGGACGTGTAAATGACGAATGGAGAAATGATGATATTTTTGGATTTATTTTAGCGGCTGATGAAAATGATCCAGCAACTAAAGGAGCATTAGATCAAAAAAATATCGTATTACCAGAAAATACTACATTAGTTGTAAGAAATACAAATAAAGATAGTGCATATTTTGATGGTATTACATTTAAAACAGCAGGAACTTATAAGTTTACAATCAGAGAAGCAAAAGGTAATACACCTGGCATTACTTATGATGAAGCAATAAAGAATATTATTGTTGAAGTTATAGATGATAATACTGGAAAATTAAAGGCAAATGTCATTGAAGAAAGCGATTTGTTAACATTCGATAATACATATACACCTTTACCAGTTACTCTTGATGGAACTAAAAATCTAACAGTTACAAAAGAATTTACAGGTCGTGTTAATAATGAATGGTTAGATACAGACATATTTACATTCAATTTAACAGCAGCTGATGAAACATTAGAAACTGGCGGTGTAGAATTCTTAGGAGCTACAGAAGTTACAGTAGATAAAAATAGTAATACTGCAAGTTTTGGTGATATCAAATTTACAAAACCTGGTGAATATACATTCAAAGTTACTGAAGTGAACGGTAATATTTCAGGTGTGGATTATGATTTAGAAGAGAGAATTATTACTGTTAAAGCAGTAGATAACAATGATGGTACAATGGATATTAGCGTTGAAGGTAATGATGCTTTAACATTTGAAAATGTTTATCGTACTAAAGATGTTGAGCTAGAAGGTAAAACAAATCTTAATATTACAAAAGTATTAGAAGGTCGTAACTGGAATGACACCGATAGTTTCACATTTAATTTAAAAGCTTCTGATGAAGTAACTAAAGCAGCTGTTAAAGCTGGAAAGATTGAGTTACCAGAAGAAACTACATTGACTTTAACAAAAGCTTTACAAACAAATAATTTTTGTGATATTACATTTAAAGAACCAGGAACTTATACATTCGAGATTTCTGAAACAAAAGGAAATATTGAAAGAGTAGGATATGATAGTCATGTAACTACAATAAATGTAGAAGTGACTGATAATAACGAAGGAGAACTTGTTGTTGCAACACCTACAGTAACTGGAGAAAAGACATTTACAAACACATATACTCCTGCTTCTGTAACAGCAGTATTAAAGGGTACAAAGGTAATGAGTGGACGTGATTTAAAAGATACTGATAATTTTGAGTTTACAATTGAAGGTATCAATGGTGCACCAATGCCACAAGTTACAACTGTAAAAAACAATAAAGACGATATTAGTTTTGCCCCAATTACTTATAACAAAGCTGGAATATATGAATACACAATTAGAGAAACTGGTGGATCAGCTGCTAGTGTAACTAATGACAGTGGAACAGTTCATGCAACAGTAAAAGTAACTTATGATATGGATACAGGAATTTTGATGCCTAATGTTACTTATGTAAAAGAAGGTGGAAACGGTGAAGGATTTACCTTTACAAATAAATATATAGCTGTTCCAATTACACTTGCAAATGGATTCGCTGCTACAAAAACAGTGAATCCAACTGATGGAAATAACTATGAATTAAAAGGTGAAGAATTTGAATTTATGATCATTCCATCAAAGAATAATCCAACAAGTGATCCAATTAAAGAAACTACAGTAACAAATGATGTAAACGGAAATATAATATTTGCAGCTAATGTTATATATAGTGAAGCTGGAACATATGTTTATAATGTAAAAGAAGTTAGTGGAGCTCTAGGTGGGATGAGTTATGATGATACTGTATATACAATTACAGTAAAAGTAACTGATAATCAAATTAAAGGAAGATTAGAGGCCGAAGTTTCTACGACAGTTAATGATAAGAATGTAGATAGTATTAAATTTACAAATAACTATGATCCAAAAGTAGTTACAGCAATTATTTCAGGTAAAAAAGTGCTTAATGGAAAAGAATTAGTAGTTGATGCATTTACATTCAATATAAAAACAACTAATGGAGCACCGTTGCCAGAAAAGACTTCAACAACAAATAGTGCTGCAGGATTAGTTCAGTTTGGTGAAATCACATATGATAGACCAGGTGAATATCAGTATCAGATTAGTGAAGTAAGCGATGGTAAAGAAGGTTATACATATGACAGTACTGTACAAAATGTAACAGTAAAAGTAACTGATGATAATGGTGAATTGAAATCAGAAATTATTAATAATGAATTTGTTTTCAATAATATATACAAAGCAAAACCAGTTATTATTGGTAGAAATACTGATATAGAAGTAGAAGCTATTAAGAAATTAGATGGACGTAAATTAAATGATAAAGAATTTGAATTTGAATTACGTGATCAAAATGGTACTGTTGTTGCAACGGCAGAAAATGATGCAAAAGGAAACTTATATTTTAGTAAAATTGAGTTTGAAGAACCAGGAACATATTACTTTACAATGATTGAAAAGAATAATAATTTAGGTGGAGTAACATATGATCAAAACACATATTTATTAGAAGTAACTGTAACTGATGAAGGTGGACATTTAGGTGCTAAAGTTAGATATATTGGTGATGATAATAAAGAATTAAATACAGTGGTATTTAATAATAGTTATAAAGCTGCACCAACAAGTATTCAATTGGGAGCTGCAAAGATATTAAGCGGAAGAGATTTAAGAGTTGATGAATTTACATTTGTATTAAAAGATAGGGATGGAAAAGTAGTATCTAAGGCTTTAAATAATGTAAATGGATTAATTCAATTTAATAAGCTGAATTTTGAAGAAGTAGGAACATATCAATATACTATTGCTGAAGTAATTGGTGATGATGAAACGATTATTTATGATGATTCAGTATTTATGGCTGTTGTCAACGTTACAGATGATGGTAAAGGTAATTTAAATGCTGAGGTTAAATATGATAAGACTCCTGTCTTTACAAATGAAGTGAAAGTAAAAGATCCATCTTCTGTAAAAACTGATGATAAATATGGATATGAATATCTTGGAGCATTAACTATTTCTATATTAGGTGGAATGGCTATATATGCTCAAAGAAAGAAAAGAGTTATTAAATAGAATATTGTTTAAAAACTAATAAAGCTCAATTAATTATAAAAAGGTCTGTAAAGGGTATTTGGACTCTCTATGGGCCTTTCTTTTGTGTCAATTAAAGTGTGTAAGTTTTCATATAATTATTTAAATATTCAAATATCAATTGTTGGCTTATCGATAATATTTTTTGATTATAGCTTTTTTATTCGATTTGTTAATATCTAATATGCTGTAAAAATAACATTTATTGTTTATTGGGATATATTTCTCTTACGGTAAATTGAATTATGAACTTTTACATATAATCTAAATAAAGAGTTGAATAAGATAATTTTTGTAGTTTAAGATATTTTATTATTTGAAATTAGTTATGTTATTATTAATATAAATATTTTTATAAAAAGCTTTTTGAATATGGTTTAATTTTGACAAAAACAGCGGTATAATAAAAAAGCAGAAAGAAGGAATTAGAAATGGATTATAAACAAGAAGCACTAAATTTACATGAAAAATTACGCGGTAAATTAGAAATTAAATCACGTGTAACACTAAAAAATAAAGATGAATTAGCTTTGGCTTATACTCCTGGAGTAGCTCAGCCATGTTTGGAAATCAAAAAAGATATTAATAAAAGCTTTACTTTAACACGAAGATGGAATACGGTTGCAGTTATTACAGATGGCAGTGCAGTGTTAGGATTAGGAGATATTGGTCCAGAAGCGGGAATGCCGGTTATGGAAGGGAAATGTGTTTTATTTAAAGAATTTGGTGATGTAGATGCTATTCCTTTATGTATTAGAAGCAAAGATGTAAACGAAATTGTTAAAACTATTGCTTTATTATCAGGAAGCTTTGGAGGAATAAATTTAGAAGATATTAGTGCACCACGATGCTTTGAAATAGAAAAACGTTTAAAAGAGGTTTGTGATATTCCTGTATTTCATGATGATCAGCATGGTACAGCAATCGTTGTTAGTGCTGCGTTAATAAATGCTTTAAAATTAACAGATAAAAAAATCGAGGAAATAAAAGTAGTTCAAAATGGACCAGGAGCTGCAGGAACAGCAATTATTAAAATGTTACAAACATTAGGGGTTAAAGACATTATTGCTGTTGATGAGCATGGTATTTTATCTTCAGAAAGAGAAATGGGTTTAGAAGGTCAAAAAGAAGAATTAGCTAATATAACTAATCCACGTAAAGTCAAAGGCGGTTTAAAAGAGGCGCTGGTTGGTGCTGATGTTTTTATTGGAACAAGTGTTGCTAATTGTCTTCAAAGTGAAATGATTAAAACAATGAATTCAAAACCGATTATTTTTGCACTAGCAAATCCAGTTCCTGAAATTTTACCTGAAAAAGCAAAAGAGAGTGGTGCTATGGTTATTTGTACAGGACGCAGTGATTATCCAAATCAGGTTAATAATGTCTTGGTTTTTCCCGGTGTGTTTAGAGGTGCGTTAGATGTTCAGGCATCACAGATTACAGAACACATGAAAATTGCAGCAGCTCATGCAATTGCCGAAATATTAGATGAAAAAGAATTATCAATAGATAATGTTCTACCATCAATTTTTGATTCTCGAGTTAAAAAGGCTGTAAGTGAAGCCGTAAAAAAGGCCGCAGTTGAAGATGGGGTAAATCGAATTTAGGAGGAAATTGTATTAAAGAATTATATTATGTTTTAATGAAAAATAAGCTAGGTAATGTTAAAAAATGTAAAACTTTGGTTAAACACGGACTAATTAAAGTAAATGATGAGATAATTACGAATGTTAAGTATTTAGTAAATAAAGATGATAAGATAACTTATAATAATATCAAGTTAGAAGCACAGCCCTTTAGTTATTATATGATGAATAAGCCGGCAGGATATATTTGTGCAAATAAGGATATTAAAGAAAAATGTGTTATTGATTTGATTAATAATAAAGTATGTTATTGTTTAGGAAGATTAGATAAGGATACAACTGGATTATTGATCATAACTGATGATCCAACCCTTTCAAAAAAATTGCTTTTACCACAAAATCATATTGAAAAAAAATATTTAGTAAAAACTAAAGAAAGACTGGATAATAATTTAATCAAATTATTTAAAAGTAAAATTATAATTGATCAGGATATTAAATGTTTACCAGCCAAATTGGAAATTATCGATGATTATCACTGTTTTGTAACAATTAGCGAAGGAAAATATCATCAAATAAAAAAAATGTTTTTATCTTGTGATAATCAGGTCATTAGCCTAAAAAGAATTACATTTGCGGGGATAAAATTAGACGAGTGTTTAGATTATGGTGAATATCGAAACTTAACAGATACAGAATTAAATCAGCTGCTTGTTTAAAATATAATTATGTAATTAAAGATTGACTGCATCTTCAGTCAATCTTTTTAATAACTATTAAAAAGACTGACATCTAATAATGATAATGCATTTTTATTATTAGACGCGTTATTTGTATAACAATTACAAATAACTAGAAAATCTGTTATCAATTGTTTTAGCTGGTAAAAAACAGAAAAAGTATAATATTTACTAATATATTTTAAATATAAAAGCTAGTTAATAGCTATCCGGTTTTATTATTAGGATGATATAAATAGTAATGGATTAATGAATATGTTAAAATAGATATGCTGGAGGAATTAAAATGAAGAAGTATAAAGCTATAATTTATGATATTGATGGAACGATTTTAGATACTTTAAAAATGAATATGATTCCATTGATGAGAATTATTGAAGAAGAAACTGGTAAAAAAATTACTTTTGAAGAAGTATTAAAATATTCAGCAGCACCAGGATTGAAGACGATGGTCGATTTAAATATAAAAGATATAGAAGGTACTTATGCTCGCTGGGTTAAATATGTTAATGAGTATGAAGATGGAGCAGCTTTGTATGATGGTTTTGAAGAGGTTTTTAAAGAGCTTGATGGAAAAATAATTCAAGCGATTGTTTCATCTAAAATGGCTAAGCAGTACCAGATTGATGTTGTAGAAAAAGGAATTGATAAATATATTAAAGTAGCTGTTTTAGCTGATGATACTAAAAAGCATAAACCTGATCCTGAACCGATTTTTAAATGTTTAAAACAAATTGATATTATGCCTGAAGATGCAATTTTTATTGGTGATTCATTTAGTGATTATCAAGCAGCAAATAACGCTGGTGTTGATTTTGGATATGCGGTTTGGGGCAGTGTTTCAAATGAGGGAATAGATGAACCAACTTATATATTCAATCATCCTCTAGAGTTATTAAAATTAGTGGATTAAATTGAAAGGAGAAAAATATTATGGGATTAATTAAAGCTATAGGTGGTGCTTTTGGTGGCACTTTAGCTGATCAATGGAAGGAATTTTTTTATTGTGAGGCAATGGATAAAGATGTTTTAGTTACAAAGGGGAAAAAGAGGACATCTGAACGTTCATCTAACTATAAAGGTGATGATAATATTATTTCTAAAGGTAGTGTAATTGCTGTTGCAAATGGTCAATGTATGATTATTGTCCAACAAGGAAAAATCGTCGAAGTTTGTGCTGAACCAGGTGAATTTATGTTTGATAGTTCTACTGAACCAAGCATTTTTACTGGAGGCTTAGGAGATAGTATTATTGAAACTTTTGGTACTATGGTTAGAAGATTCACTTATGGTGGTGACAGCGCTAGAGATCAAAGAATTTACTATATTAATTTGAAAGAAATAATTGATAATAAGTATGGTACAGCAAATCCTGTTCCATTTAGAGTTGTTGATGATAATATTGGTTTAGATATTGATATTTCAATTCGCTGTCATGGAACATATTCATATAAAATAGTTGATCCATTACTTTTTTATGCTAATGTTTGTGGAAATGTTCATGATGAGTTTAATCGTGAAGAAATAGATAGTACTTTAAAAGGAGAACTGCTTACAGCGTTACAGCCAGCTTTTGCAAAAATTTCACAATTGGGAATTCGTTATAGTACTCTTCCAGGTCATACTGTAGAAATAGTTGGTGCATTAAATGAAATTTTAAATGAAAAATGGTACCAGCTACGGGGAATTAAGATTGTTTCATTGGCAATTAATTCAGTAGTTGCCAATAAAGAAGATGAAGAATTAATCAAAAAAGCACAACGAACAGCAATTTTAAAAAATCCATCCATGGCTGCTGCTACTCTTGTTGAAGCTCAAAGTGAAGCTTTAAAAAATGCGGCTAGTAATGAAGGTGGTGCAATGATTGGGTTTATGGGCATGAATATGGCTCAAAATGCTGGCGGAGTAAATGCTCAAAATTTATATGAAATGTCACAAAATTCATCGAAACAAACTATGCCTGAAAAAGAAGAATGGATATGTTCATGTGGAACAAAAAATACTGGTAAGTTTTGTATAGAATGTGGTAAACCAAAGGTTAATGGCTGGGTATGTGTATGTGGTAATATTAATAAGGGAAAATTTTGTAGTGAATGTGGAAGAGCGAAACCAGTAGATGAACCATTATATCGCTGTGATAAATGTGGCTGGGAACCAGAAGATCCACATCATCCACCTAAATATTGTCCTGAATGTGGTGATGTTTTTGACGATAATGACAAAAGATAGAGAGGTTATTTATGGAAACGATGACTGTTTATCGATGCCCTAGCTGTGGTGGGGAGATTAAATTTGATTGTGATGAGCAAAAATTGTCCTGCCCATATTGTGATACAGTTTTTGATATTGAGACACTGATAGAATATCAAAATCAATGCTGGGAGGTTAAAGATGATAAGATAGATTGGGAAGCTAAAAAGAGTCATGATATCTTTATTGATGATAGTTTAGTTATGTATTCTTGTAAAAACTGTGGTGGTGAAATTATTGGAAATAGTCAAACTATTGCAACGAATTGTCCATATTGCAATAGTCCAGTAGTTATGAATAAAAATATTAGTAATCAGTTAAAACCTGATTATGTAATTCCTTTTAAGTTAGATAAAGAAGATGCTAAAGCAAAATTACAAGAATTTTTTAAAGATAAACCTTTTTTACCTAAATCATTTAAGGAAGACAGTTCATTGGATGAAATAAAAGGTATTTATGTTCCTTTTTGGATTTATAATTGTACTGCTGATGTAAAGCAGCAATATAAGGCAACTAAGGAAAACTATTATAGTGATGGTGATTATAACTATATTGAAACAAATTATTATTCATTAATTCGTGAAGGATCAATCGAGTTTAATAATGTTCCTGTAGATGGTTCGTTAAAAATTGACGATGAGTTTATGCAGTCAATTGAGCCGTTTGATTTTAATGAAGCAGTTGAATTTAATAGCGGTTATTTAGCTGGATATTATGCTGATAGATACGATGAAAATAGTAAGGTTAGTGAAAATAAAGCCAATACCCGGATTAGAAATAGCACTAATCAGGCATTTAAGGCTTGTGTTAGTGATTATAATCATAAAATATTAGAAAATTCAAGTATTGAGTTAAGGAATAAAAAAATAGATTATTACTTTTTACCTGTTTGGATTTTAAATCTATCTTGGAATAATAAAATCTATCCATTAATGATGAATGGGCAAACTGGAAAATTGGTTGGTGACTTACCCGCAGATAAAAAAGAATTTTGGAAATCAGTTGCAAGAAATACAATTATTGCAGCTTTGATAATTTTTATTTTTTATAGTAGGTAAAAAATGAAGAAACTAAGAACGATTTTATTAATATTATCAGTCATTTGTTTACCAATTATTCCTGTACAGGCTCAAGATAATTATGTTTATGATAATGGAAATTATTTTTCAAGTACTGTTAAAGATGCTTTAGAAAACTTAACGAATATTTTTCATGAAAGATATAATCTTAATATATCAATAGTCTCTGTTTCTAATTCTAACTCAGATGGTGAATTTGATTTAGCTGGATATGCAAATCAGCACTATCAAGCACATTATGGCAGTAGTGATGGTGTAGTTTTTGCCTTTAATCAGTTTAGGGGCTATTATATTAATGTTTATGGAAATGCTGGTCAGTATTTTGACATAACACAAGACTTTGATTCACTATTTAAATATGGCAGTCATACAAAAAAAGCTTATGGAATTCAACAATTATTATATCAAATGCGTCTCAAAATTGAGGGTCACGAATCTTCTAGAAATGTTGTTGATATGGCTAATCTTTTAACAGACGATGAGGTTAGTAATCTTGTTCAAAAAATTAGTAATACAATTACGGCTTATAATTTTGATGCTGCAATAATAACTACGTATATAAATGATGCTTATACAATTGAACATTTTGCTGATGATTATTATGATAATAATGATTATGGAGTCGGTGAAAATAAAGATGGTTTACTTTTAGTTTTAGATATGAGTAATCGTGAATGGTATATATCAACATGTGGAAAAGCAATAGATATATTTACTGATCAAAATATTGAATACTTAGGTGAAGTAATGTTATCAGATTTAAAGGATGGTAATTATTTTAATAGTTTCAATACTTTTATTGATCATGTTAATGAATTTGCTGAAAATTATAAACCTGTGAAAAATACACATGATTCTAATAATGAAAATATATCAGTGATAAAAGAAAGTGAAGATTCTAAAAATAACAAAAAAAACCATGATGATAATAAAGGGTCAAGTACTGGTGGAGAATTGCTGGTATCATTATTTTTAGGATTCTTAATTGCTTATGGAATAGGTAAGTTTAAATTAAGAAAACTTAAAACGAAGCGAAAAGTTTATGATGCTAACAATTATATCAAAGAAGATAGTTTTATTTTAACAAAATCAAATGATTTATTCTTATTTTCAAATGTTAAAAAAAGTCGCAGATCAAAATCTGAATCTGAATCAGATCAACAGCACCATAAATCGAAATCTGAATCGCCTAAAAAGCCAAGTAGTTCAACTATTCATTATAGTTCGTCTAATCGCCGTCATGGTGGTGGGGGCGGAAAATTTTAATCTTAATAAAAATGTTAAACTAAAAAAGTTTAACGTTTTTTATTATTGATTAGGATCTTCTTTATGGCAGTAGATTTAAAATAATAGAAAGGCGTCTTTCTTTTTATCTAAAGTAATAGTAATATTGCAAATCAAAAAGTTGTAGCTTATAATTGTAATTGTATCTTGTATAAAAATAGAAGGTGATAAATTAATGAAAATATATGGAATTTATTTTAGTCCTACAGGTGGGACTAAAAAAATCTTAGATATTTTAATGAAAGAATGGAAGATTGAAAAAGAATTTATTGATTTAACAGTTCCTAATTTTAAGCAGAAAATCACGTTAAATCATGATGATATTTGTATGATTGCAGTTCCTTCATATGGAGGTCGGGTACCTAAGATCGTATTAAAAAGATTGGAAAATATAAAAGGAGTTTATACAAGAACAGTTTTAATTACTGTTTATGGAAATCGTGCTTATGATGATACTTTATTAGAGTTAAAAAATGTAATGAAAGATAATGGGTTTAATCCTATAGCTGCAATAAGTGCAGTAGCCAGACATTCTATTATGAATCAATTTGCCAGTGACAGGCCAAATAATCTTGACGAAATGGAATTACAGGTTTTTAGTAAAGAGATTGTGAATTTGGTAGACATGAAAGAAAAATTTTATGATTTAAAGGTGCCTGGGAATTATCCTTATCGTAAGTACAATGGCGTACCTCTTAAACCTAAGGGAAACAGATTATGTAATAGTTGTGGAATATGTGCAAAATCCTGTCCACTTCAGGCAATACCATTAGATGATCCTAAACAGGTTGATAGAAGTAAGTGTATTTCATGTATGCGTTGTGTAAATGTTTGTCCTAATCAGGCGCGACAAGTTAATCCAATAATTTTAAAATTAGCTGGTAAACTGATGGAAAAAAATTGTGTTTTAAGAAAAGAAAATCAATTATTTTTTGAAATAGAGTAGGGGTTTATGGATGAAAATAGTAGTTGCAGTTGATTCGTTTAAAGGAAGTTTAAGTTCACTAGAAGCTGGCAGAATAATTGAAATTGGAATTAAACGTGTTTATCCACAAAGCAAAGTCATAGTAAAACCATTAGCAGATGGCGGTGAGGGAACTGTCGAGGCCTTAGTAGAAGGAATGAATGGTAGAATTCGCAGTCTTAAAGTGACTGGGCCTCTTGGTAAGCTGATAAAATGTTCATATGGAATCATTGATGCTAAAAATATAGCAATCATTGAAATGGCTAAGATAGCAGGATTAACCTTAGTCTGTCAAGAAGAAAGAAATCCTTTGAATACTACTACATATGGAGTGGGACAGGTAATCATGGATGCAATTGATCAGGGATGTCGACGATTTATTATTGGTATAGGCGGCAGTGCTACTAATGATGGTGGTATTGGAATGTTGCAGGCTCTTGGCTTTAAAATGCTGGACCAAGATAATAAGCAGGTTGAATTTGGAGCTAAAGGATTAAAGCAGTTAAAGAAAATTGATAATAGCGGAGTTTTACCAATTATCAAAAAATGTGAATTTATGGTTGCTTGTGATGTAATTAATCCTTTATGTGGACCATTGGGGGCTAGTGTTGTGTATGGTCCGCAAAAAGGGGCTAATCAGTATTTAATTGAACAGATGGATATATGGTTAAATAATTATGCTCTATTATCAAAACAAAAATTTATGAATGCTGATGCTTGTTATCCAGGAAGCGGAGCTGCTGGGGGATTGGGGTTTGCATTTTTAACTTATTTAGGTGCCAAATTAAAATCGGGAATTGATTTGATTTTACAGGAAATAAAAATAGAGGAGGAAATCAAAGATGCCAATCTTGTAATTACTGGTGAGGGACAGCTTGATTTTCAAACTGCGATGGGGAAGGCCCCCATCGGAGTAGCCAAATTAGCAAAAAAATATCAATTACCAGTTATTGCGTTTAGTGGTTCAATTGTAAATGGAGCTAATAAATGTAATGATATGGGAATCGATGCCTATTTTTCGATTCTAAGAAATGTTGTAACACTTCAAGAAGCAATGGATAAACAAGTGGCAAAAGAAAATATGATTGATACTGTTGAACAGGTTTTTAGGTTATGGCAGGTATGTAAATTATGAAAAAAGTAATTTTATATATTGCAATGAGTTTAGATGGTTATATTGCTGATAGAAATAAAGGTGTTAGCTGGTTATGTGGTGATGGTTCTAATGATCAAGAAGAAGGCAGTTATAATGAGTTTATTAAAACAATTGATACTGTTATTATGGGTCATACAACATATCAACAAATAACTGATGAACTTTCAAGCGAAAATTGGCCATATCAAGGATTAACTACATATGTTATAAAGCACCATCAATGTGCAAATAAAGATGAGATTGTTTTTACAAGTGAGAAGTTAAATAATTTGATTATTAAATTAAAAAAGACTAGTGATAAAAAGAATATATGGATATGTGGAGGAGCAGATATTGTAAATCAATTAATTGAATTTGATTTAATTGACGAATATTATATAACTTTAATTCCTGTTATTTTAGGTAAAGGAATCAGGTTATTTAATAATGAGCATAACGAGATAAAATTAAGCTTAATTGAAAAACATAGTTATAATGGGATGGTAGAGATTCGTTATCGAAAAAGAAAATGACTTGTACGAATAAGCCTACAAGATATTATTGGATTTTAGATTTAATTTTGGCATTAATTATGATCACTATTTTTTTGTATTTAGTCTTATTCTAATCTACTATTCCTGATTGTAATAATGGCAGGAGAGGGGCTGTTGGAAAAATAAAAGAGAATAATAGTTTGTTTAGATTAAGTTTTATTGAATGTTTTTAAATTAAATATTGAAACTAGTAAAAGTAATTAAGAAAAGTATATTTATTAGTAAAAAAGTTATTAATAAATTTGTGGGAGATGCATATGAAATTTAAAGTTATTGATAAAGAAAATTGGGAAAGAAAAGAATACTTTGATTATTATTATTCAAATGTTCCTTGTACTTATACTATGACAGTAAAGTTGAATATTACGAAGATAAGAGAAGCAGAACAAAAGTTATATCCAACATTATTACATAGTATTACTAAAATAGTTAATAAGCATGATGAATTTAAAACGTCATTTAACTCAAATAATCAGTTAGGAGTTTTTGATTACATGTTTCCTCATTATACAATATTTCATAAAGATAGTGAGACATTTTCTAATATTTGGACGGAATATACCGAAGATTATGATGTTTTTTATGAGTTGTATAAAAGAGACATGAGAGCTTTTGGAACGATAAAAAAAAGAGAAGCTAAACCAGATTTACCAGCTAATTGTTTTAATATTTTAGCGATACCGTGGATTGTTTTTGAAAGTTTTAATTTAAATCTACAAAACAATCGTGATAATTTATTACCTGTTTTTATAATGGGAAAATACTACGAGGAAGATGGCAATCTTATTTTACCACTATCTATTCAGGTACATCATGGATTATGTGATGGATTCCATTTATGTCGTTTTGTAAATGAATTACAATATATAATAAATCGTTTATAAAAATATCGCTTGACATAAAGTTTACTTTAACATGTAGAATAAAGTCGAGGTGATAAGATGAAATATCGTATACTAGGAAGAACAGGGATAAAAGTTAGCGAGATAGCTCTTGGCTGTGAAGGGTTTATGAAGAAAAGTGACGATGAGGTAAAAAGATTTGTTGATGAAGCTCATGAAGAAGGAATCAATTTTATTGATTTTTATTCATCTAACCCTAATGTACGCAGTGCTTTTGGTAATGCAATCAAAGGTAAACGCGATCAGTGGGTAATTGAGGGACATATTTGTTCAGTTTGGAAAAATGATCAATATTTAAGAACACGTAAAATTAATGAGGTAAAAGAAGGATTTAATGATCTTTTAACAAGATTACAGACTGATTATATTGATATTGGAATGATTCATTATATTGACGCTCAAAGCGATTTTGATGAGGTGTTTAATGGCGAGGTTATTGAATATGCACTGACTCTAAAAAAACAAGGAGTTATAAAACATTTAGGGATAAGTTCACATAATCCTAAAATTGCTATTCAGGCTGTTAAGACAGGATTAATTGATGTAATTTTATTTTCTATTAATCCTTGTTACGATATGCTGCCTCCAAGTGAAGATGTTGATGATTTGTGGAATGATGAAAATTATGAACAGCCTTTAATTAATATAGATCCAATTCGTCAGGAATTATATGAGTTATGTCAAAGTCAGGAAGTTGCTATTACAGTGATGAAGGCTTTTGGCGGTGGTGATTTATTAGATGAAAAGTTGTCGCCGTTTAAAGTGAAAATGACACCAGTTCAGTGTCTTCATTATTGCTTAACACGGCCTGGTGTTGTTTCAGTTATGGCAGGAAGCCACACGATTGAAGAAATGAAGGAAGCTGTTAAATATACTAATGCTTCTTTAAAAGAAAAAGATTTTGCTAATGTACTAGCTAATATTGAAAAGCATTCTTTCGTTGGAAATTGTGTTTATTGTGGACATTGTGCACCATGTGTAAAAGGAATTTCAATAGCAGATATTAATAAATTTACTGACTTGTGTATTGCACAAGGTGAGGTTGTAGAAACAGTAAGGGAGCATTATGCTTCATTGAAACATCATGCTGGTGAGTGCATTGCTTGTGGCAGCTGTATGAAAAATTGTCCTTTTGGAGTTGATATTATTGCAAAAATGAAAAAAGCAGTGGAAATATTTGGTTATTAGGAGAGAATATGATTGAAAAATTTGATGTTAAAATAACACCATTTGATTTATTTAGAACAATTCATGTTTATTTACCAAATGATTATTTTTATAGTTGTGAAAATTATCCCGTCATGTATATGTTTGATGGCCATAATTTATTTTATGATGAAGATGCTACTTATGGTAAATCATGGGGCTTAAGGGAATTTATGGATGATTATGATAAACCGCTGATTATTGTTGGAATAGAATGTAATCATGAGGGTAATGAACGTTTAAATGAATATTGTCCATATGATGTTGAAAAAGGCTTTTTTGGACCGATTACAGGTTATGGAAAACAACTAATGGATTGGGTGATAGATGAATTAAAACCATTGATTGACAAAAAATATCGTACATATCCTTTTAGAGAATGTACAGGGATTGCTGGAAGTTCAATGGGTGGATTAATGGCTTTGTATACAGTGATTAAATATAATCGATATTTTTCTAAAGCAGCCTGTATTTCACCAGCTATATCGATATGTATGAATGAGCTTAAACAGGAATTAAAGGATAATCAGATTGATGCGGATACTAAAGTATATTTTAGTTTTGGTAAAAAAGAGGTTCGTAATGTAGAATGGGCACTTAAAAATATTTTATATTTTAACGATTATTTAATTAATGTAAAAGCTGGCAGCTATATTAATGTAGTAGAAAATGGTGAACACAATGAAAGTTCATGGCAAAAGGAGAATAGTGTTTATCTAAATTATTTGTGGAAGTAAAGTCCAAATTTTTTGGACTTTATTTATTGCTTTTAAATTAAAGTGTTGAAAGAATTATATGATGTTATAATAGATAAGTAGGTAACTTTTATAAGGTGGTGAATAGATGATTTTATATTTTAGCGGCACTGGTAATAGCCGATATATTAGCGAAGTGCTCAATTCAAAAATTGATGATGAGATTGTTTCAATAAATAATTGTTTAAAAATGAAACATAATTTTAGTTTTATTAGTGATAAACCATATGTAATTGTTTGTCCAACATATGCCTGGCAGATACCACGGGTAGTAGAGGCATTTATTAATCAAAATAGTTTTAATGGAAATAAGAAGATATATTTTATCTTAACGTGTGGAAGCGGGATTGGAAATGCTGAAAAATATGTAAAAAAATTGGCATTAGATAATAAATTAGAATATATGGGAATTAAAGCAATAAAAATGCCTGAAAATTTTATTACAATGTTTAAGGCACCTAATTCTAGTGAGGCAAAGAAGATTATTATTAAAGCTGTTGAATCCGCTTTAGAAATAGCAAAAATAATTAAGAATGAAAAGAAATTTATTAAATCAAAATATCGTCCAGGAAATATTACACTTAGTTCAATTATAAATAAAATATTTTATGCAGTATTTGTTAAAGCGGATGGTTTTCATACTAATAAAAAGTGTACTGGCTGTGGTAATTGTAGAAAGTTATGTTCATTAAATAATATTGAAATAATTAAAAGTAAACCTAGATGGTCTAATCACTGTACTCAGTGTATGGCTTGTATTAATGCATGTCCATTACAAGCTATAGAATATAAAAATAAGACACAGGGGAAAACTAGATATTATTTAAATGAACATTATCGGTAATTATAATGAAAATAGTGATCACTCCAGCTAAAAGAATGAAAAATGATATAGCTTATTTAGCTCCAGAAAGCATACCAGTATTTTTAAAAGAAACAGAAATTATATTAAAATATTTAAAAAAATTATCTTTTGAAGAAGTTAAACAATTGTTAAAATGCAGTGATCAAATCGCAAATGAAGCATATAGTAATTATCATAATATTGATTTAAATCAAAATACGGTTCCTGCTATATTGTCATATGAAGGAATTCAGTATGCTAATATAGCAGCTCACATTTTTACTGATGATGATTATACATATACTAAAAAACATATACGAATTTTATCTGGGTTTTATGGTGTTTTAAAACCCTTTGATGGCGTTGTACCATATCGGTTAGAATTAAATAATAAGTTATCTTTTGGTCAATATAATAATCTTTATGAGTTTTGGGGAAATAAAATGTATCTTGAATTAATTAAAGATGATAAAGAAATTCTTGATCTGGGTGCAAAACAATATACACGAATATTGAAGAAATATTTGGATAGTAATATAAATTATGTAAAATGTTATTTTATGGAAAAAGAAGGTAATGAATATAAAGAGATTGGAGTATATGTAAAACAGGCAAGAGGTGAGATGGTTCGTTATTTAGTGAAAAATCGAATTACTACATTTGATCAGGTAAAGGGTTTTAGTGGTTTAGGTTATCGCTTTTGCTTAGAAAAATCAGATCATCAAAATTATATTTTTGTCCGTGAAAAAGGAAAATTCACTTGACTTTATCATGATCTTTGGTAAAATATTGATTGCGGCAACAGCTAGGATATTCGAATACTCAACGTATAGCTTGGGGTTAGCTAAGTAAAAAATGGAGGAAATAAAAATGTTAACTAAAGAAGAAAAGACTGCTATTATGCAAAAATATGCTACTAAAGAAGGAGATACAGGTTCTCCAGAAGTACAAATTGCAGTATTAACTGCAGATATCAACAAATTAAATGGTCACTTTAAACAACATCCAAAAGATAAACATTCAAATAGAGGTTTATTAAAGAAGGTTGGACGTAGAAGAGATTTATTAAAATATTTAAAAAATAAAGATATCGAGAGATATTCAGCTTTATGTGAAAGTTTAGGGTTAAGAAAATAATTTGTTATTAAAGGTGCTGTTAAAGCATCTTTTTATATATAGGTAAAATAAATAATATTCTAATACAAAAGCTTGAGATTTTATCTAATTGTAATAAAAAACCTAGAAATATCAAGTTCTAGGTTTTTTAAATAAGATTTTATCTATCGCTTTTTAAATTTTAAATAAGCTATAATATTTCCAATAAAAAGCATAACAATTCCTATGATAATATAGATAAGTAAATAGGTATTAATGGTTGAAGTAACAAAATCATAGAAATATTTAGGTGACAAGCTTATTTTATTAACAAACTTGCCAAAATAAACGAACCCTGGAAAAACTAAACAAATCAGTCCAGAACTAGATAATGTATAAGCAAAGAATCTTCTTCTGCCACGATAATGACTATAAAGGCGGTAAAGAATAAATCCAGCAGTTACAATAAGTAAAACTAATATAGCTGAAATGTAATAGTAATATGTATTGTATGCATTAATAAGATTGATCAATAAGTCTAAATATGGAATGGTCAAATAGGTTTGATAATAATTAATTAAATTTGTTTTAAGGGTTGAGATCGCTGTTTCTTCTTCAGTATTAATAATAATATTAGCTGATTTAAGATATTCATCAATATCTTCAGATAATTTTGTCTCAAATGCAGCTGTATCAACGCTAGTATTTCCAGTTGAAAAAGCATTTTCAATATAATTTTTCATTATTTCATCTGCAGATTTTTCATCTATATAGTTCTCAAACATTTCTAGGGGAAATCCAGTTGATTGAGTTTCCTGCTGAATCTGTTTATTTAAATTAACTACAGATTGTTGATAAAAATCGGCACTTTCCATTTTTGAAATTAAATAATCAGGATTCATAATTGTCACTTTAGTAACAGTTATAACAACAAATATACTAATAAAAATAGTTAATAATAAAGATAATAAATATGAAACATGATTACGACTATTTTTTTTACTCATATTATTGTCCCTCCAATATACTAGGTCCATTTATTTTATCAGCATAAACAAACAATCGCTGTGATTTGTAGCCGATTATTTCAAATGGATAGCACGTATATAAAATTAATTGTTCTTGATTTTTTTGCTCAAGATCATAATTATTGTTATCATTGACATCAGCTATTCTAGTATTAGTGATTTTATATTCAAAGTCTCCATAATGAGTTGAGATTTTAATTATATCACCAATTTTAACATCACCCAATGGTTCGAAGTAGGGAATTGAATGACCTGCAATTAGAATCGTTCGATTAAAACCAGGCAAAAAGGAACCATTAAATAATCCGGCTCCGTTACGCAGTTGTTCTCGACCATCACCATAATATAGATTTACTTTGATATTAACTGAATCAACAATTAGCTTTCCAAATAAATCCCCATAAGTTGGCTGAACAATTTGAGATGCTTTAATTGTATCTGAAGCTACTAATTTATTTGCGTATAAATTAGTAGAATTTTCATCGTTTAAATTAGGTGCATAGTCACTTGCAATTAAGCTATAAACAGACATTAAAGGCTCAATAACAGGACTAATCAATAAGTACAATGTTATGTAACAAATAGACATAAAAGATAATGGCACTATAATTAGTGCCATTACTTTACGTTGTTTATGATGTAGTTTCATTACTTAGAAAATAAATGTTTCCTTTTAGTATAATAACCTGCACCTAATAAAACGACAACTAAACCTGATGCAACTACTAAAGTCTGTGTTATATCATAACCAGTTCTTTTTAAAACTTGAGTAGTAACATAGATTAACTTGTCACCATCATAGAATAAAATTGTTCTATCAGCAGCATTTAATGTAACTGTTAAACCAATGGCACCACCAGCTGCTTGAAGAAATGCTAAGATATCATAAGCCTGTTTTCTTGTAATCGCATCAAAATTTGTAATATGATTAGCTTTTAAATAAGCTTTAGTAGCTTCAATATTGTTGATAATAATATTTTTTTGTTCAACAGTTAAATCGAATCCATCTTGCATCATATAGTTTTCAGCTGTATTGATATCAGCATCCTGCAATCTGAGATTTATACCATCAACAGTTACAGTAGATCTTAAAGCTGCTAAAAGTTCTTTTTCGTTATCATTTAAATAACCTACGGCCCAAGTAGATGATATATTTGTAATCACAAGAAGACATGCCACAAGTAGTGAACTAATTAATTTCTTCATTTTTCCTTCTTCCTCCTCTTTGCATTTTAATATATACACATTTAATAATATCTTTTTTTTGACTAATTGACAAGAGATTTTATGAATTACTTTAAAATATTTTTATTAATATATTTTAAATCAATTAGTTTATTTAAAATTTGTTTCGATAATAATTCACTGTATTTATCATTACCATTTATATCATTAGCTCTAAGACTTACAGGTATTTTGCTTTCAGAAATATTTTGCTGATCCTGCTGCGTAGCTGTGATACCGGCATCCTGCAAACCATTAGATAATAAATAGCTTTTAAAATCTAAATAATGTTCACCATGAGCACTTTTTAAAGCTGCATTAGTTTCATTACGGTCATCTTGGGTTAATGATACAACAATATATTTATCAGTATTAAAAGCACTAATAATTTGTTTTTGATATTCAACTAAACTGCCTTTGACACTTTGTTCATAAGCACCACTATAAAGAACTAAAATTCCACCAGGCTCTATATTATTATTAACTTGAATCAGCGTTGGTGAATTTACAATTGATTGTTCACCAGGTTGATCTCGAGTAAATAATAATGTGTTTCCTTCATAACGATAAGTAATTTTACCATTAATCCCGTTAATAGTAACACTATCAATAGATCCTTGACTTTTTAGAAGTTCATTGTTAGCTTTACCTCCTTGATTTAGAAAAACAATTGGGGTAGGAGTAGTTGTCGCAGGAATAGTTAATTTGTCAACATAAACGGGTGTAACTCCTAGTTTTACTAATAATCCTGCACTAGTTATTTTTTTATCACCAATTAATTTTATATTAAAGTTTGCTGATTCATTTATAAATGCTGGATAAGAATTATTTTGGTCTTCAATTCCTAAAGTAGTACTATCTCCAACACAATATAATGTTGGGATAGTATCTATTTTAGTATCTTCTTTTTTAGATTTATTATCATCTGTCTTTTTCTGTTCTGTTTCCTCATTTTTTTCAGTTTTAACTACTTCATTTGTATTATCGTTAAATTGATTTGTAAAGTTTTGAGTTTTATTGCGGTCATAAATAAATATTATAGCAGATAAGGCACATAGTACTATTACAATGATAGCGAAAATAAGATTACTTTTCTTTTGTTCAAACATTAATAATAGTAGTAATAATAATATCCAGAATTTCCGCCATCATTTTCAACCTGTGTTAAAACTGTACCTATAATATTTACATTGTTTTTTTGTAAAACTTCAACTGCTGCTTTAGCATCTTTACGATTAGTAGATTTTGATGAACATATAAAGATAGTTCCATCAACAACATTTCCAACAGGAATAGCATCACTGACTAACATAACAGGAGGACAATCAACAATAATAAAATCAAAATTTTCTTTTAAATCTTTAATGAAATTTTCAAAAACAGGATTACTTAATAATTCTGATGGATTAGGAACTTTTACTCCTGATGTTAAAACAGTTAACTCTCCTACAAAAGATTTATCGTTTATTTTTTGAAAACATGATTCATTAACTTTCTTCGTTTTTCCATAATCAATCAATGCATTAGTCAGTCCCGTACTATTTGAAATATTTAAATATTTATGCTGTGCGGGTTTTCTTAAATCGGCATCAATAAGTAGAATTTTAGGATATTTTGTAGCATAGATCATAGCTAGGTTTAATGCAGTAGTGCTTTTTGATTCAGTAGGAACTGCTGAAGTTAGATTAATCGCTTTGATGTCTTGTCCAACGGTTGAATATTCTATATTTGTACGGATATGACGATAAATTTCTTTATAATCAATTTTGTTATTTTTTTGTTTAGGATTGGTTATCAACATTGTTGATTTATTTTCATGTTTTGTTTTTTTCTTGAACATTTATTTTCTCCTTTTAAACCAGGGTATTTTTTTTACTTTTACAGGTAAAACCTCTTTTCCATTAATAATAGCAAGAGGATTATCATATATCAATTGTTTTATTTGATCTTGTGAATATTTTTTAGTCAATAACTCATATGTGTCTTTTAGATTTGGATATCTTCGATTAGCAGTTTGGTGAGTATCACTAGCTATAACATGAATAAATCCCTTTTCTAATAGTTTGTAGGCATTATTTTTAATTTGTTTGCCATTTTCACCAAGAAAACTAGAGCCGTTTACTTGGATAATATAACCGTCATTGATCCATGACTGAATCATTTGGAGATCTAATTTGTCATAGAAATATCTTTCGACATGAGCAATTACTAATTTATATTTTAAAGAATATTCATAAAGGCGATCTAGACTTTCTTCGTTGATACTTTGAGAAAGATTAAACTCTACTAATAAATATGGTCCATTATTTAAAGGTATGGGTAAATTATTTTTCAGTCCTGTTAAACAGTCGCTATTAAGCATTACCTCACTACCATAATATCCTTTAATATCATAGTTTTTAGCTAATTTAATAAATTCACCAATTCTTTGCTTGATTAAAGTAATATTGTCAGTTGTCTCAGGAATAATATGTGGAGTAGCAACTATTTGTTTGATTCCTTGAGCTTTTGCTTTGGCTAAAGCTGTTTTAGCATCTTCAAAACTAGCAATACCATCATCTATATCCCATGCATAATGACCATGTATATCAATGAATTCCATTATTGATCCTCAAAATATGGAATTGCACCTAATACTGGTAAATCTAGAACTTGTTCAGCAGTTTCTCCATTTTTAATTTTACTATCTAATAAATATGTTAATAGTATGTATCCTAAAGATATTACAACCCCAGCTACTGCTCCTAACATCATATTCTTTTTGATATTTGGTGAAACAGGGCTTGTGTTAATTTCAGCATTATCAACAATAATGATATTGGAAATATCTAACATTTCTTTTACAGTTTCTGTAAATACGCTAATTGTTTCATCGACGATTCGTTTAGATAAACCTGGATTATTAGTAGTGGCTCCGATTTCAATAATTTGAGTATCTTCAGTATTAGAAATTTGTAAAGCGCCACGAACTAATCCAGTAGAAATATCTAAATTTTTAGCAATTTTATCTTGAATATTATTACCTTGTAATAACTTGATATAATTGGCAATCATAGAATTATTGGAATTTAACTGGCCAGTGTCAACGGTTCCATCTACTACTTGGGCTTTCAAAAGTATTGTTCCTTGAGATGAATATTTTTTATCAATCATAAAAGTTGTGTAGGAACCAGCAATCACAACTCCTATTAACATGAAGATAATAATCAGTTTAAGATGTTTTTTTATTAATTTAAATAATTCTGATAAGTCTATTTGAACCTCATCATTTAATTCATTTTTATCCATAAGTCCTCCTAAATAAATTTATTCCAAGAAGTATTATGCTTTATAAATAGATAAATTGCAAGAATTTATCAACAAAAAATATTAAAGAATTACTTTTTTTCTCTCATTTTTCTCTTATTAGGATATATATAACAAGTCAAGGCAGAAAATATAAATGATAATAAAATAAAAAAGCAAAAGTAGGTTTAAGTTATTTCTCTTTAGCTATAAGAAGAAATAATAAAAAATAACTTGATTTATTACAATAAATTTATAATAATAGAGTTGATTTTGTCAAATAATGTTTTCAAATATTAATTCTTAGCTTATCATGAAAGGGAAGGGTGAGTTCTAATGAATGAAAAAGAAAAATTGCGATTAAATTTTAGAAGAATTATTTTAATTTTATTAGATTCTTTATGTATCGCTTTGTCAGGATACGGTGCTTTGCTGCTTAGGTTTAACGGACCAGTACCTGATCAGTATTTAGAAAAT
>JAETPY010000165.1 GCA_021770925.1 Erysipelotrichaceae bacterium
ATTACTTCATCATTTACTTCACGAATCTTTTTAATGATCCGTTCAATCTTTGCTATCGATAATGACTTACGATGCGAATAACCCCTAGATCTTTGAATTTCAACTAATTTAATATTATTTTCTTTTAAACGTTCAATAATCTTTTGATCATCAAAATCATCATTAATTAATTCAATTTGTTCATACTTCACTCCAGCAGCTTTTAGCGACTGACTTGAATTCCCACTTATTCCAATCATTTCTTGAAGTGAATCGTAAGGAGCTCCAGACAATGAAATCATTGTGTCACCATGTTTTAATAAGGCAGAAAGAGTTAGGTATAAAGCATTTGTTCCACTCATAATTTGAGGCCGTACTAAAGCATCTTTACAACCAAGGACAATTGCAAAAATCTTTTCAATCTTATTTCTTCCCTCATCATAGTTTCCATAACCATTGATATCACTAAAATCTGAGTAAGAAACTTTGTTTTCAATAAATGCAGATAAGATTCGATTAGAATTTGTTAGACAAATAGAGTCGATCTTTTCGTAGACATCATGTAAAACTGTATCAGATTCTTTAGCTAAAGTAAGTAGATCCGGATTTATTTGTTCAAGTATCATAAAAAACCTCCTATAAATAATACATTTAAATAATACATTGTTTATTATACACATTTCTTAATTAGTTGTATTGATATCTATTGAAGAAATATTAATAAATTGAGAAAATAAAAAAACATCAGGTATAAAGCAATGACTAAGGATTAATATGTGTGATATTAAATCATTTTCTTGTTAAATTATTCTTAGTATCATGATTGCAAGGTGATTTATCGAAAATTTGATATAACCAGATTGAAAATTTTAACTACATTATTATTATTACAGAATGAATATACTTTTAGTATTTTTAGGAAAACAGCGCTATTATTAATATTTTGTATATAATTGATATGGCTAAGACGATTTGTACCATGTTTAAGAAAATCAGGTTTTAAAGTTTAGTATGATAAAAGTGAGATTTTATGCGAAAAAAGATAGATAAAGGATTAAAGAAATCTACATTTGGAGTAGCTGTTTTAACACCTAATCATATGGCAGATGAAAAGTATTGGACTAAAGTGGAATTAGATGATTGTTTTAATTGGAAAGTATTAATGAGAAGATTGTGTTATCAATATGGTATAATCTTACAAAGAAAGAATTAATGGAATATAGTCCTATTATTGCAAGTAAATTAGCGATGAATAGTGCTATGAATGACACCACTGTAAAAGATTTAAAGACGAGTAATCTTATTAAATTTTGAAATATGAATTTTATAGGAAATTTATAAATTAAGAGAAGTAGCACTTATATCTTATTTTAAAAAGGTTAGTATAATTTGACTATTAGATTTAAAATTTTTTAACAAGGAAAAGTATTAAAAATTCACTCTATTTCCCAAAAATAAAAAAATATTGTTTTTGGGAAATAGAGTGATATGATATAAAATATGGGTGTAGAACGTTCCTAACTGAAAAGGTTAGGCATTGAACATATAGTTCAGGAAAACTGGTAAATCGACTAAGGAGTGATAGAGTAACGTCTTGAAACTTAGCTATAAGCACTGCGACGTGCAATTGCCTAGCTATAGTCATTATGGTTGTTGTACGAGAGCTCGCTGAAGTCATCTAAAAAGTTGCCCTAACGTGTAAACAAGGAAAGTGTCATATACATGCAACTGGTGAGATGGTAGTCAATAAAATATCTATGGTGAGAATGATGATGACAATCATCTGGCGAACATTTGAACGTACGAGGCAAGACTATTACTGGCAGAAATGCTATGCTCCTATGTCAAGAAATGAATGATATTTAAACTGTATTGAAAAAATTATAAATGATCAAATTATTTATATGTGATTTTTAAATTTGAAAATTATAGACTTTTTTATTTGAATGAGTATAATATAGATGAAAGGAAACTTTCATTTATATTGTTATTAAATCTTGACTTTCGAAGCAGATAACATATAAAAAGAGCGTTTTATGTGCTTACAATCAGCACTTTTTAAAACGCTCTTTTGTACTTTTTATGTTGTGTTTTTTACTATGTTTCTTAGTATCTCAAAATTTTTTTTATTTCTTCTTTCTTTCGGTTTTTTTTGTTGAGTTCTACGTTAAATTGTTTACTAATTTCATCGATGATTTCATCTCTATAGATGAACTGATATATATTCTTATCAATATTGATACATTGATAGTTTTTCATCGATTCAATGATATTATCTACAGAATATTTGTATTCCA
>JAETPY010000166.1 GCA_021770925.1 Erysipelotrichaceae bacterium
GGAATGACTCTATAATGCCAAAGGTCTCAAAGCAGATAAAGATACAGAAGTTCCAACACCAGAATTTGAAGGAGCTGCACTACATAAAAAAGAAAGCTGCTTATAGTGAAAAAACCTAGAGTATACAAGAGCCTTCAAATAATAACAGTTTTTTAGCTAAAGAATCAAAATTAGAAACATTGACTAAATTACTTTCAAATCCTAAAACAGCAGCATTATTAAAATTACTAGCTAAAAATATATAAGAAAAAGATACAAGTCAAATATGATTTGTACCTTTTAAAAACTAAATAATTATTAATCAACAAGCATACAAACAAATTACTTGGGTAATTAAACTTTATTTACTTTTTAGTTCAGAAGTAATACTTGTAAAAAATTCTTTACACCATATATCTAATCCACTTGAATCTTTAATAAACGGAATCACATCATTTTTAGCATCATTAAAATCAATTTCATTAAAACGATTGATTAACATCTCTTTTACATCATCACATGTTATTTCGGTGTCTTTATTAATGAATCCTGAATCTATCAATTTTTCTCTTAAATGTGGTAAATTAAATTTTGTTTTACGTGAAAGATAGAAAATATAATCATATAAGTCACGACCCTTAACTCTCGATTTCCACAAACGGCATATCATAGCATGAATCTTGCCAGAAAATAATGAAGATTCATCATAAAGTTTAACACTATAAGGTGCTGGTAATAATCTAAATTTTATTTCATATGTTGCAAGTCCAGGAGGCATTGTATCAATTTCAAATTTAATTTTAACTTTTTCATTTTTATTAATTCCTTGAACTAAGTCATCTGGATAAAATAATAAGAAATGTTCTATCGTATCACCTTTCAAAAATGCTGACTGTACATTTGAATCTTTTGTTTTGTTTTTTAACTCAATTTCTACATTAAGGCCAAATGATTTAACTGTATTTTTCAGAATTGGAAAATATTTTGCTAAATCAAAATCTTTGTCTTTAATTAACAGTGAGAAATCTAGGTCTTCAGAAAAACGATCTAATCCATAAAATATTCTTAATGCAGTATCCCCATAAAACGCTGCATTTTTAAAAAATCCTGCTTTACTCAATCCGCATAATACAATCTCCTGCATGACTTCTTTAATTGCATTTCTTTTTTCTTCGTTATTTTTAGGATGATACTCTTCAATCATTTGTTCGAGTATTGTTTTCATTAAATTCACCAATCACTTTCTTTAAAAATTTCATATTAGAATTTCTATAAATATCACATAATATATTTAAATCTTCAAAATTCATTTTTTTAAACATATCCTTATCTATTCTTAAATCATTGAACAACAATTCATACATTTGCTTTTTATTTCTAACAGGCTTAAGTGTATAAAGCTTATCGCATAAAGCTTTTTCTGGTGTTGCAATCGCATATGAATAATCGCCCTCATTTATAATGTTTATTCCATAAGGATATACCATAGATGGCACATCACGATAAGTAAAAGTACCAAGAGCGTTAGAATAGTGCTTTTTCTTCTTTTTGTTGTATGTTGCGCTCGTATAAACATAAACAGTTTCTGGTATAAGTCCATAATATGATAAAGCATAATCAAAGGATAAATAGGATGGCGTATAAATTGCATTCGCTACTAAATATCCCGCAGTATTAATTTTTGTTTCATACAAATTTTTAGTAAGTTTAATGATTTCACCACTATCACTCATTCTTTTGATTTTCATATCTGGAGCTTTATATTTACTTAATGAATTTTTTAAAATTTCATATGTAATTATCATTTTACCACCTCTAACTCACATTATATGTTAGTTAGAGGATAAAATCAATGATTTTGAAATATAATCAAGTGTTAGAAAAGTATTTATTGCAAAGACCATTGCAGAAATGATTTTAAGACAAAACAACAAATTGAAGAAATGAAACTTCTTTATGGTAATAAATATGATGATTTTAATCTAGTATTTTATCATTCAACTAGTAAACCTCTTGAATCTAGTATGATTAGAAATTTACTGAATAAACTAATCAATGAAAACAATCTATCATCAATTATTTTCCATAGCTTTAAACACGCTAGTATCACAGATAAACTCAAATAGAACAATAATGATATTAAGTTCATACAAGGTGATTCTGAACACGCCCAAATGGATATGATATCTGATGTATATTCATATATCATTGATAAAGATCGTCATTTTAATGCTCAGAAATTCGAGGAA
>JAETPY010000025.1 GCA_021770925.1 Erysipelotrichaceae bacterium
TCATTATTCATATAGTTCCTTTCATAGTATCTAGACAATATCAATGATAAAGGAACTAAAAAAAGAAACAACAACTAGTTATTTCTAGCTGTTGTTTTTTAATGCCTGTTTTGTAAAAGCATCCCCCTAAAGTTGTGACCCCTAAATTATTTGAATAGCCAAGGGACTGTAATGAGTAAATAATTATTTACTCGTTACAGCCCCTTTAACTTATATTTTTAATAACTTCTATAATTAATACATTCCGCCAGGCATAGCAGGAGTTTCTGGTTCATCAGACTTAATTTCTGCTACTCCAACTTCTGTAGTGATAAATAATGCAGAAATACTAGCTGCATTTAATAATGCACTACGAGTAACCTTAGTTGGATCAATAATACCTTCTTCAAACATATCAACCCATTTACCAGCTTTAGCATCAAATCCAATATTTTTAGCAGCATTTTTTTGTCCATCTACAATATCTTCAGAATTATATCCAGCATTTTCTGCAATCTGACATATTGGTGCCAATAATGCTTCCATTACAATATTGATACCTTTTTGAACATCAACATTATCATTTTTTAATACTGGTTTTAATTCTTTGTAAGCTTCTACCAAAGCAGCTCCACCACCGATAACAATTCCTTCAGCAACTGCTGCTTTTGTAGCATTTAAAGCATCTTCAATTCTTAATTTCTTTTCTTTTAATTCACTTTCTGTAGTAGCTCCAACTTTAATCGTAGCTACTCCATTTGTTAATTTACCAAGACGTTCTTGATATTGTTTTTTATCATAATCACTAGCTGCATTAGCAATCCTCATTTTAATTTCTTCAATTCTTGCTTTTAGTTCTTCACTTGCATCGTTACTACTAATCATTGTTGTGTTATCTTTAGTAACAATTACTTTTTTAATAGTACCTAATTCTTCTAATTTCATTTCATCTAACTTCATTTTTAATTCTTTATTATAGAATTTGGCATTTGTTAGAGCAGCAAGATCTTGAAGCATTTCTTTTTGATTATCACCAAATCCAGGAGCTTTAGTAGCAACTACATTAAAAGTACCTCTTAGTTTATTTAATACTAATGTTGAAATAACTTCATTTTCAAAATCTTCAGCAATTAATAACAATGGTTTATTAACTTGAAGCACTTGTTCTAAAACAGGTAAAATCTCTTGAATATTACTAATTTTATGGTTAGTTACTAAAACATATGGGTTTTCTAATTCAACCTGCATTTTTTCACGATCAGAAACCATGTATGGAGATACATAGCCTTTATCATACTGCATACCTTCACTGATTTCTAATTCATCATCAAAACCGTTACTTTCATCAACACTAATAATTCCATCACGTCCAACTTTATCCATTGCTTTGGCAATTAATTCACCAATTTCTTTGCTTCCAGCTGAAATAGTTGCTACACTAGCCACATCATTACTAGTTTCTACTTTACGTGAATTCTTTAAAATAGTTTTAGCAACTTCTTTACTTGCATATTCAATTCCTTCTCGCATTAATACTGGATTACATCCTTTATCAACTGCTTTAATCCCATTATTAATCATATTACGAGCAAGAATTGTTGCAGTAGTAGTACCATCACCAGCAACATCATTAGTATTATTGGCTACTTCATATACTAATTTAGCACCCATGTTTTCAAACTTATCTTCTAATTCAATCTCTTTAGCAATACTTACACCATCATTAGTAATCAATGGTGAACCATAACTCTTCTCTAAAACAACATTACGTCCTTTAGGTCCTAAAGTAACACATACAGCATCCCCAAGAATATTAACACCTTTTAACATCGCCTTACGGGCATCACTTGAAAATCTAACTTCTTTACTCATAATTAATTACCTCCTAAGCAATATAAGCTAAAATATCTTTTTCACTAATTACAATATAATCAATCTCATCAATTTTAATCTCTGTTCCTGAATATTCTTTATAAACTACTTTATCATTTTCTTTAATTTCTGCTTTACATTCAGGCCCAACTGCAACAACTGTTGCTACACTTGGAATTTTTTTAGTCTCGGTTGTTAAAATAATTCCACTTGATGTCTTATTTTCTACTTCTTCTTTTTTTAAAATAACATTATCATGTAATGGCTTAATCATTTTAATCACTCCTTTTTTAGCACTTGCCATACCTAAGTGCTAAGAACATTATACTCTATTTTAGCACTTTGTCAACACAGGTGCTAAAATAATTAAAAAAATTACATAAAAGAAAAGCAGAATTCAACTTTAAATTCTGGTTTCTGGAAAATTTAGTTATTTTTTTACTTTCATAGAAAGTAATAGATACTGCTAATACTTAATAAGTTTATTGCATTACAGCACTGCCATTTTAATGTTCCAGAAGCATCATCTTTATCACTTTCAAAATCTAAACCAGCTCATTTCCTCCCAATAACTTGTTTCTATATTAGTTGCACCAGCACCCTGTAATATGTAGCTATAAAACTAGTAGAAGCAATGTAATTATTAACAAACACCGTTATCTCTAAGTATCATATTATATAGAAACCATCTAACTTTTTAATTTTTTGCATTCACTTTTACTTTTAAATAAATGCTAAAAAACCAAATACTAACATACAAAAACGTATTTAGTATTTGGTCTTGCCTACTTAATATATTTATATTGTATCTTTTAACATCAATATTTTTACTAACCATCTATATCGAACACATTACATATTTTAAACTAAATATTAATTATAAATACTTTACCTTGATATGAAATTCTAATCATTTTTTCATCATTAACAATCTCATCAGGCATTTCAAAAGCAAAATGAACCATAGTACTTTGACTAGCTGCAATGCTCGTTGTACTTCCTGTAGTCAAATTATCACGTGCTTCATTTTCACAAAAAATGCTAGCTGGATATTCATTTCCATCCTTATCCACCAGTTTTGCGACAACTGCATTACTAGCAGTTAAATCTTCACTAGAAATATTTTTAATTGCAGCAGTTAAAATTACAAAACTGTCGGTATCAACGTTAACCTTATAATATGTGTATAATCCTTCAGGATTAGCTGGTGCTAATTCTTTAACAATATTAGTAGATTGTAAAGTTATCTCACTTCGATTTTCAATCGTAATAACATCATTTACATTTTTTATTTCATAATTTTTATTTACATCATCTAATTTAAACTTCATAGTTGCTGCTTGAGGATTTTCTTCATCTGTTGTTGTCATTTTAAATTCAATTTTTTTATTCAATTTTTTAGGGCTCACTTCTACATAAAAATGTACCTTACTTACAGCATTAGCTGCAATACTTCCATTTTGTTTTAAAGAAGTACCATCATCACTCACCGTTGCAACTGATGCAGCATACTCATTATCACCAATTACAAATGTAACATCGAGATTTTTTTTAATATTTAAATCAGTCTTTTTTAAATTTTTCATATTTACAATCACATCTAATAATACATTTGAATCTTTTTGAGGCTTATAATATGTATAAACAGTTCCAATTGTATCAGGTGTAATTTGTTTTGGCTTACCAATACTTTCTATCTTATAAGATACTAAATCATCAAACTTATTCTCTTTTCCCCATTCTATTGTTAAAGGCTTATCCTCCTTTTCACTGCTGCAGGCAGTTACACCAAAAACAATAAAAAAAGCTAAAAACAATTTTATAATTTTTTTCATACTAATCTCCTTTTCAATCAGATTTTAAAGTTTCAGTTCCAATAAATATTATACTATAAATTTACTATAAAAAAAGTAAGATTTAAAAAATCGTGGCTAAGCAAACCACAATTTTTTATTATAATTCAATTGTTTTTGTTTTAATTTTATCACAAAAATACCGATCATGTTCTACAAACAAAATAGTTGGCTTAAATTCCAATAATAATTCCTGGACCTGCATCCGGGTAAAAACATCAAGATAATTTAGTGGTTCATCAAATATATATAAATGAGCTTTTTTTACTAAGCAGGCTGCTAACATAACTTTCTTTTTCTGACCTTTACTATAAGTAGCCATATCTTGTATAAACAAATCTCTAGAAAAATCTAACTTTCGTAAAACTGTCTTAAATAGACTAATATTTATATCACAATCCCTAGCATAATCATCTAAACTTCCAATAAAATTACTATCATCTTGTGAAAGATAAGCAATTTTCAAATTAGTTCCTAAATTAATCTTTCCCTCATAATTATTAATTTCTTTTATAATTAACTTTATAATACTTGTTTTCCCTGAACCGTTTTTACCAACTAAATTAATTCGATCACCTTGATTAATATCAAAACTAACATTTTCAACTACTATCTTATGATTATATATTATTTTAATATCTTCTAAATGACATAAACATCGCTTAGAATATTTTAGGGGCGAAAGTTTTAATTTCTCAATCATCTCAATATTTTTTAATAATCCCTTTTTTTCTTCAATTGCTTTATTTTGACGTCGTTCGACATTTTTACAGCGTTGCATCATCTTTGCAGCTTTATGTCCCACATATCCTTTATCTGGTTTAATTCCCGAAACTCTTATATTCTTACTTGCCTCTACCTTATTTGACCAGTCTTCATTTTGTCTAGCCGCCTGCTGTAATCTTTTAATATCTTTTTTTAATTGCTCATTTTTTTGAAACTCCAATTTATCCTGATTATTTTTAAGCTCATACCAGAGTGAAAAATTTCCTTTAATCACTTCAATATTACTGCGATTAATTGCAAGAACATGATCAATACAGCTATCTAAAAAATTACGATCATGACTCACTAATATAAAACTCTTTTTTCTTTTTAAATAATTACTTAAAATCTTTCTGCCATGATAATCTAAATGATTAGTTGGTTCATCGATCAATACAAAATCATAAGGTTTTAAAAACAATACTGCCAATAATACTTTTGTTTGCTGTCCTTTAGATAAAGTATTAAAATTTTGCTGTAAAACTGCATCTTCAACATCTAATAGTGATAACTCTCTTTCTATTTGCCACAGTTCATAATCATTTAAAATTTCATCTATAATTTCAATTGTTTTTAAATTATCATTTTTAATTGAAAATGGAAAATAGTCATACTTATAATTCGGTGTGATATACCCTTGATATTCATATTTATCTTTAAATAAATTCAGCAAAGTAGTTTTACCCTTACCATTTCTTCCAATTAAACCTAATTTCCAATTAGTATCGATTTGAAAACTAATATTATCAAAAACATTTTCAACTTGATTATCATAACCAAACGTCAAATTCTTTACTTCCAATAAACCCATCCAATATTCCTCCTAACAATATAAAAAGCCACAAGAAAATATATACTTGCAGCTAAAAAGAATACTAGACTATTAATATTATTAAGGATATATTTTCTTGCACACAAAAACAGCATTATAAATTACTGTTATTTTAAATTTTAGCAAGAAAATTTATACATCCTTCCACCTCATTTCCTTTATATCATACCAGATTAATCATCTTTTACAAGTATTTATTCATATTTATTTTCAATCATATCAATAAATACCTCTAATGAACTAACTTTATCATTAAAATAATACAGTTCTAAAATATCCTCATCATCATAACCCGCTTTTACCCAGCGACACAGCAAATCTCGCTTAAATGGTGGCAATTTATAAATATTTAAATTATGTTTATTTACAAATCTCATTGTCGCACACATCATTTGATTATATTCATCAATAAAACAATCCTGGTCATAATTTCTAGCCATATATTCTACATAACCCAAAAAAATTTTTTTAAATTCTTCACCATCAATATTTTTTATATATTCTTTTAAACACACAATTAATAATTTAATATCTTCTTCTAACACATAATCACCTATTTAAATTATTACCAAAAAAGTATCTTTTATTTAAAACACTTTTAAATAACTATTATTCTAGCCTAATTGCACCTTTTTGTCATATAATTATTTTCTAACTTAAAACCAAGTTTTTGATATAAAGTCACTGCTTCATCTGAAGAATTTAAACATACTGTATTACATAAAGTTTCAGCTTTTAATAATAACCCATTAATAAGATTTTCTGCAATATCTTGATGATTATATTCATTTTCAATCCAAATACTGGTTAACTGCCCCATAATTCCTAGTGGATTTTCATTTGATGGCATAATTGAATATAAGTATAATGTACCAGTTGCTACAAACAGTTCATTATCAAATCCTAAAAGTGTAAAACAGGTATTGTTTACAATACCTGTATAATAAAACTCTTTAATCTTTCTCATCATTTGATCTTTATCTTCATTTTTTAAAATTATCTTTGAATTACGAATTTGTAATTCAACTAAAAAATCTAGATCTTCTAAACATGCCCAGCGATAATTCAACATTACGATTCCTCACTTTCATTACTATATCGTGAATTATATCAACAGAATATAATTCTTATATTTTATCACAACTATTAACTAATAATATTTTCTAAATCAATCAATTTTAAATTCATAATTTTTTAGGTTATTAATATAAAAATTAAAACCTATTTTATATTTTGTTATTAAAAACAAAGTATATAATTATTGTACAAAAAAATACAATAAAAAAAAATCATATAACATTAACAATACATATATAATTAAAATATTATAAATTATTATTATGTTAATATATAGTCATCAATTTACCAAATTAAAAAAATAGTAGTAGAAAAACTTAACACATTAATTACTAAGTATTTTAAATATAAATTACTAATATTCTAACCCTCAAAAAGGCTTAATAACAATTAGTAACCAATCTAATACTATTTCAATATAATTTATAAAACACAAAGAAAAAATATAAAACATTAAATATTATATTGGCAGATAATCTTTGCAAATTAGTACTTCACCTGATTCAATTATCACTAAAATAATTATAACAGTAAAAATTATATTATCGACTCTTCTAACGAGGCCTATATTACAAAATATAGTCCAAATTAAATATATCTGATCTTGCGACTGATCATATAACAAATCTTGGTAAAATGCTGCTAAAAGGAACAATACCGTAATTCTATAAACTCAATGAACATTATAAAACTATAAATGATGTGCCTCAAACTGCCATTGACACATTAAACTTAGAAATAATCTGTAAAATTAATATACCAATTTTATTGATTATTGATGAAATCATTATGATTCTCTATAACAAATAAAAAAAGCCTATAACAAAATAGTTATTCATACTAATCTGTAAAACTAATTTATTCAAGCTCTTTTATTTTTACTATCAATAGATTTCTTTAATGAGGTTTATCAGTGATCATATTTATTAACTATCGTCACTAAAATTTTACCATTTATATCTAGCTGACTGCCAAATAGATTAAGCTTTATATATCTAACAAATCAACCTAAATAACAAATTCTGATTTTCTATCTGCGAAATTTACTATGATTCCTAGTTTTTCCATCGATACTACAGTACCCGACATGCTGCTTAGTACTATTGATAACTTATTATCAGCATCTTATCTTCTATGTTTTTCCTTTTCCACACTCTAGTCTATACCTTAAAATCTGACTAATATCACTTTTTAAAGTCTGCTGTTCTATGGCATGTTCTCTTTTTTAACAGTGTGTTTTTCTGCCATGTGAGCTGTTCAATAATATTTTTTATATACTATTCAAGCAAAATATTCTCTTTACAATTCCTGGATTTATAATTATTTCAAAGAGTGTTTTCCAAGCTCTCAGTCGATTGTAATTATTTGTACATTATAACATCGCTTTTTCTTGAGGTAATTGTTTTGTATATCGTATTATCATAATCACTACATAAACAGCAACAATTAATTCAGTAAACGGCATAGAAAACCAAATAGCATCAGCTCCTGCAAAAACAGGAAGTAAATAAATAAAAATACCACTGATCAATGCACCTCTTGACACCGATACAATAAAAGATGCAGCTGGTTTCATCAATGCTTGGAAATAATAGGTAGAAAAAATATTCAATGGTAATAATAAAAATGAAATTCCATAACTTCTAATAATACCTGGTGCTATTGCAAGAATACTCTCTGTCGGTGTCATAAAAATATTCACAAAAAGAGTTGGGTCAAATTCAACAAGCACAGTCCAGATCAAACCAAAAGCAGCAGCTGTACCTAGTGCATATTTTAATATTTGACTAATACGCTCTCCGTTACCTGCTCCAAAATTTGTAGAAATCATTGGCTGTGATGCTTGTCCGATACTGTATGCACAACATTGAACAAAAGTACTAATATTGATAATAATTCCATAAACAGACAGTGCCTCAGTTCCCAAATATTTTAGAATCTGCCGATTAAACAGCATTGTCAAAATTCCCATAGCTACATCAATAAAAAATGTAGAAAAACCTGTTATACTAATTTTTTTGAGCATTGATAATAATTTTTTAGGTTTTTCTAATCTAAGAGTACTCTCTTTACCATGAAAATGCATCAACATCACCAGCAAAGAAAATACAGAGCCCATAGCAGTAGCAAGACCAGCACCTAAAATACCCATATTCAAAACAAAAACAAAGAAATAATCACCAAATACATTAAAAATTCCCCCAAATAAAACCGCTTTTGTAGCAAGTGCTGGATTGCCGTCATTACGGAGAAAAGCCGCCATTAACTGCGTAAACAAAAAACATGGTACAACAAATTTAACAGGAAAAACATATCGTCTTGCTAGTGGCAGCAAAGTTTTTTCTGCACCAAACAACAATAGCAGTTCACGGTCGAAAAAAATTACAACAAACCAAGTAACTGCAGCCAAAATTGATACACCAATTAATGCCGCCGTAAAATATTCATTGGATTTTTTGCAATTATCTTCGCATTTTCCACGCAAAGTAGAAAAAAGCACAGATCCCCCAATCCCCATGAGAAGCCCAAGACTATATATAATATTCCATATAGGACTAACAACTGCTAACGCAGCAGTTCCATTTGGTCCTTGATATTGCCCGACCATAGCCATATCAACAACCCCATAAATAGAAGAGATCAATGCACTGCCAAAAGCAGCTGTCAAATACTTGAAATACATTGGCCTAATTTTACTTGTTAAAAAATCCATACGATAACCTCCCTAAAACTATATAAAATAACCAAACACACTCGATATTCCATAATTGTCCTCAAATAACTTACATACTGTGTAAACACAAAAAAGCTGGACAGGTTACAGACATTTCAGTCTGTTGCCTTATCCAGCTTATCATTTCTAACGAATGATTTGCCCTCCGCGCAAGCACGACATATTATATAAAAGCGCAAATAATTTGTCAAGTACCAAAATAGCAATTTCAAAATCTATTTATATTTTCTAGTGATTCCTCACTGCTAATCGTCATATCACGAATTATACCATCCCTATATGCTTGTAAAAGCAGTTTTAATTCTTTAATTCTTTGAATTATCCTTTTTCCATTATCACAATCTTTAATTAATAATCGCTTAGGATATTTTTCTATTAATTCATCTTTCAAAGTTGTTTGCCATGTAATTTCATGGCAGTGACTCCGTAACATTAGACCATACGAATCACTAATTAACGTATATCCTGAATTACCTGTTTGATTATAATATTGCGGGCTAAATCCACCATCTATTACAACCAGCTTTCCATTTGCTTTAACAGGTGATTGTCCGTCCTTAATTTTCACTGGTGTATGTCCATTGATTATATGACCATTATTAATTGAAAACTCTTTTAAAATTTTCATACATATATTTTCATCATTTAAATACATGTAATATGCATTAGACCTTTCTTTTCCTAATTTTGAATCATCAACAAACATTCGAGTAAAATATTTAAGATCTCGTCCACAAAATGGTGAAAGACGTCCAGACCATAAAAACCAATATAAATCAATTGCATATTTATCTTTTTCAAGATATCCACTTCTTATTTTTCTATCCAAATAATCAAAATATTTTTTACCAAATAATTTTTGGTTATCCAAATCAACAGAAATAAAATTACCATAAAAATCCAGCGGAATACATCCATGAAATAATAAATTATGATTGCATATTTTATATACACTCCCATTATTTAAAAGAAATCTAATATGATCATGCAATCTATAACTATTTTTAAAATTTTTATTTAATTCTTGAATAACCTTAGTTTCTATCTCATTTAATTTATATGGACAGGAAGGATCTATAGTTTTAAAATCACAGTCATTTAATGAGTATAAATGATTATCGATTTTTATCATATTACCAATAATTTTATCAAGATATAGTTTATCATCCAATTGGTACTCAGGATGAGCCATGATAATCTGTCCCTCTAATTTAAACATGATTATCGCCATTAATTTTTTGCAGGCAGACATTATCGGGATATTAGGATATAGTATTTTTGCTTCTTGAAATACTCTTTTTAAATTAATGCCATAACCATTTTCAATCATTTCTAAATTATCATATTTAAAAGCATTTAAAACTACCATTGCAACACAGCACTCATTTCCTGCAGCTGCTCCAATCATTAAAATATCATGATTTCCCCATTGAATATCAACAGAATGATAAGTTTTTAATAAATCAATTATTTTATCCCCTCGTGGTCCCCGATCATATAGATCACCTAAAATATGAAGTTGATCAACTGCCAGTTTTTTTATTAAATTACACATTTCAATTAAAAAGCTATAACATTTATCAACTGCTGCTAAGATATCAATTATTTCATAGTACTGTTCATTATTTTTAATGTTTTGACCATTTAATAATTCATCAAATAAATAAGCATATTGTTTACTAAACATTTTTTTAAGTTTTGAACGAGTATATTTAGAACTTAATTCTTTAGCTAAAACAACTAAATAAATTAGATTCTCATGATAATAATTCCAATTATTCTGTTTTCTTATCGTTTTTTCCGGTTCATATATTAACATACATAAAGCTGTTTGTTTTTCTTTTGATAAATCTTTAAAAATAGTTTCTATCTTATCTTGAATAACGCCAGAGCAGTTATTCAAGATATGCCTAAATTTAATATCTTCACCATAAATATCACTAATAAAATACTCAGTTCCTTTAGGCATTGATAGAATCATTTTCAGGTTAATTATTTCCTCAATTACAGCTTCGCGACTAGGATATTTATTAGCTAGTAATTCTAAATAAACAGTTTGACTTATTTCCATTATTCAAATGGGTATACCATACCCCATTGATTGCGAATTGCAGTTAAAGTTGCCATAACATCTCGAACATAAGTCAAATTTTCTTCACCGCTGTTTTCTGTAATAAATCTTTCCATATCATTCACTTCATAATCTAAGGCTAAATCTGTATCACCTAATTCAATTACCTCACTATGTCCATCTACAGTATAAGTAATTGTCGCTTTGTTCCCACGTGGGAAATTATAAATTTCAATATAACCTTCTTCTAAAGCAATCATTCCCCTTTTTGGTTGTTTTGCCCGCATAGTAAGAGAAATTACTGCCATTTCTTCATCAGGATTTTTTAAAATAATTCCTGATGTTTCATCAACACCTGTTTCAAAATAATTTGCTGTAGTTAAGACAACATTTGGCTTACTAGTCATAAAATAGCGGGCGAATGATACAGCATAAACTCCAATATCTAATAAAGCCCCACCAGCTAATTCTTTAGCAAAGAAGCGATTTTTCACATCATATTCTTTACATGATCCAAAGTTAACTTGAATCATTTTCACTTTACCTAATTTTCCACTCATAACGATTTCTTTAACTTTACGATATAAAGGCATATGTAATAATGTTGTTCCATCACTAATGATCAAGTTCTTTTCTTTTGCTAGAGCTGCTGCTTCTTCTAATTGACGATCATTTACAGTAATTGCTTTTTCACAAAATACATGTTTTCCTCTATTTAAAGCTTTGATCATCATTTCATAATGAAGATTATGTGGTGTTGCAATATAAACAATATCAATATTTTCATCATCTAACATTTCATCTACATTTCCATATGCTTTAACAACACCATATTCTTCCTGATATTTTTTAGCACCTTCAATTGTTACATCACAAACTGCATAGATTTCATTATTTACACGTTTTAAAGCATCCCCCATTTCATGTGCAATCCATCCTGTTCCTAAAATTCCCCAATTATATTTTTTCATCTTCATATCCTCCTATTTTGTTATCATTCTACTGCCTTCTTGATCTACAGAAATTGCTTTTGTAGCAATATTATAAAATAAAGAAGTATCAATTACACCACATATAGATAATAAATCATCATTTAATTTTTTTAAATCTTTAATTTTTTTAAATTTTGCATTTAAGATATAATTTCCATTATCACTAATTGTTCCACCATCCTTACTAGATGTTGGACGAATTTCAACTAAAGCATTCATATTCGTGATTTTTTTTATTACATAAGATAAAGCTTCTGGAAATACTTCTAAAGCGATTGGTAAATTTAATGGTAATTGTTCAAAGACTTTACTTTCATCAACTAATAAAACATAATCATCAGCCATTGAAGCAATGATTTTTTCTTTTGTATGAATTGCTCCACCTGATTTTAAAGCATTTAACTTTAAATCAACTTCATCACAGCCATCAAAAGCAATATCAAGATGATCAACAGCCCAGGTTGGTAAAAGATTTAATCCGTTTTTAACACATAGTTGAGCAGTTGATAATGATGGTGTAACAACTTTAATATCCAGCTGTGACTCCTTTATATAGCCTACTAGATAAGAGATAGTAGAACCGCCTCCTAATCCAATTATCATGTTGTTTTTTATTAATTTCAAGGCTTCTCTTGCACATCTTTGTTTCATAATTAATTATTCTCCTTTAATGGTTTTTTTAAAATAGATAATACTAATCCTCCTGCAATAGCCCCTAAAACAATTGCTAAGGCATACAATAGAGGATTACCAATTGTTGGTAAAACAAAGATTCCACCATGAGGTGCTCTTAAGGTACACCCAAACAACATCGATAAACCACCAGCTATAGCTGAACCAACAATACAAGATGGAATAACTCTAATAGGATCCTTTGCAGCAAAAGGAATAGCTCCTTCAGAAATAAATGCAAGTCCCATTACATAGTTTACTAAACCAGAATTCTTTTCTTCTTTTGTCCAACGATTTTTAAAGAAAGTTGTACTTAAAGCAATTGCAAGCGGTGGAATCATTCCCCCAGCCATAACTGCAGCCATAATTTCAAAATTTCCTTCAGCTAGCTGTGACGTTGCAAAAACATATGATGCTTTATTGATTGGTCCTCCCATATCAGTAGACTGCATTCCTGCTACAACCATGCCAAGTAATATTTTACTAGTTCCTCCCATACTATTTAACATATCATTAAGAGCTGTATTAATTGTACCTACAAATGGATTAATTAAAGTTGTAATAACTGCTACTAATAAAATACCTAAAACTGGATAAATCAAAATAGGTTTTATTCCTTCCAAAGATTTTGGTAATTTTGAAAATAATTTTTTTAATGCTAAAACTAAATAACCACCAATAAAACCTGCCAATAAAGCTCCTAAGAATCCTGAATTAACATCACCACCAGCTGGATTAGTGAAAGTACAGCCCATTTTAGCAACAATTCCCCCGATAAATCCTACTGCTAAACCAGGACGATCAGCAATTGACATTGCTACATAACCAGCTAAAACTGGTAACATCATTCCAAAAGCCTGTTCTCCAATCGTTTTTAAATAAGCCGCTAATGGTGTATTTTTACCAAAATTAGATGGATCAATTGAATAGTCATCAAACAAGAACGCTAAAGCAATCAGAATTCCACCACCAATAACAAACGGCAGCATATGACTGACGCCATTCATTAAGTGTTTATAAACAGCTCGACCAATTCCCTCAGATGAAACCTCTTTAACATCTACACTTCCATCATGGTGGTACACAGGTACTTCGTGATTAATAATTTTATTAATTAATTTTTCTGGTTTTTGAATTCCTTCGCTAACACTAACTAAAAGAACTGGTTTACCATCAAATCGTGCCATTTCAACATTTTTATCAGCTGCAATAATGATTCCATCAGCCATTGCTATCTCTTTTGCTGTTAAAACATTTTTAGCACCATCAGCACCATTTGTCTCAGCCTTTAATAAATATCCCATTTCTTTACCGGCTTTTGTTAAATTTTCAGCAGCCATAAAAGTATGAGCAATTCCTGTTGGACAAGCAGTAACTGCTAAGACTCGATATGTCCCATTTTCTTTAGAGCTGCTTTCAGCATCTTTTTTAGCTTCTTCTTTATTTATTATATTTAAAAACTCTGCTGCTGTTGAAGCATTGATCAGTGCTTTTCTAAAATCTTCATTCATCAATAAAGTTGATAATTTGGCCAATGCCTGCAAATGAAGATTGCCACCATCTTCAGGTGATGCAATCATGAATGCTAAATGAACAGGACTGCCATCTAACGATTCATAATTCACACCATCTTTAATTGTAACTGCTGCTAAACCAGGTTTTTTTACTGCTGCCACCTGAGCATGGGGAATAGCAATACCATCACCAATTCCTGTAGTACTTAGCTCTTCACGAGCTAATATTCCTTTTTTATATGCTTCTTTATCACTAATTTTACCTGATGTATACATTAAATCAACTAAATAATCAATTGTTTCTTCTTTTGATTTAAGATTAACATTTAAAGCAATACTTTTTATATCTAATAGTTCTGTGATCCTCATAAATTTTCTCCTTATAGTTGTTTTAATAGTTCTTCAATCATTTCTCTTTTTGCTAACCCTTCGCTAAATGCTGTTGCTCCGCCAGCTGCTGTCGCCAACTTAATAATTTCGTGATATTCTTTGCCATCTAAATATCCAGCTACGAAACCTGCTACCATAGAATCCCCAGCACCTACTGAATTCTTTAACTTTCCTTTACATACACCTGATCGATAGCTTCTTCCATTTTCATCTATTAATAAAGATCCATTCCCTGCCATTGAAATCAATACATTTTGAGCTCCTAAGTCTTGAAGCTTACGTGCATAGAACTCTATTTCTTCAAGTGTTTTAATTTCAACATTAAATAATTCAGCCAATTCATGAACATTAGGTTTTATTAAAAATGGTTTTAAATCAAGTGTTCCTTTTAATAACTCACCAGTAGCATCAACAACCGTTTTAATTTCACGATCTTTTAATGATTCAAGAATATTACGATATGCATCTTTAGACATCGATTTAGGAATGCTTCCAGAAAGAATCAAAACATCTCCAGCAACTAATCTATCTAATTTTTGAATTAATAATTTCACAGCCTTCTCATCAATAATAGGGCCTTGCCCATTAATCTCACTTTCCTCATTACTACGAAGTTTTATATTTATTCTTGATAAACCACTATCTAATTTAATAAAATCGGTTTTTAATCCTAAAACTTCTCTAGCCCCTCGCTGAATTTCATCTCCTGTAAATCCTGCCAAATATCCTAAACAAATACTATCATGTCCTAATTCTTTTAGAACGGCTGCTACATTAATTCCTTTTCCACCATAATAAATTGCTTCATCATTCGTACGATTAACTACCCCCAATTTGAAGTTATCGACACTAACCACATAATCTAATGCTGGATTATATGTAATTGTGTATATCATTTTCACATCTCCTTTTATTACGAAAATATTTTTCACATGCACAATATACTACGATATTATATTTTCGTCAATACTTTTATTAAGAAAATTTATTTCACATATAAAAAAATAAAAACCAGGTATACCTGGTTAAAATTTATCTCCTGCAATAGCATGCTCATGTCTAGCTATACTTTTATAAGAATCTTTATCCATCGATGTTAAAAATAAATATAAGATCTCAATTACTGTTGTTGCTGAAACTCTTGAAAAACAATAACCATCAAGAAACAGTTTTTCACGAGTTGCTGTAGTAATATGATAATCACTTGCTTTAGCAATAGTAGATCGTTCATTATTCGTTATTGCAATAGTTATTGCTCCCACTTCTTTAGCAACATCCATCATTGTTATCATTTCCCTAGATTCTCCTGAATTTGAAATAACAATAACAACATCTTTCTCTGTCAAATTATATGTATAGCCAATTTGGTTTTCCCAAATCGTTCCTGACACAGCTGGAATACCTATCTGATTAAGTTTAAATGCTCCATCTATTGCTACTGGGATCGTGTTGCCTACAGCAGCAAATTGGACACTTTTAGCATTTTTTATAATTGTTAAAATTTCTTTTAATTTTGCCTCATCCATCATCGAAACAGTTTGTTTTAATTCTTCAACTTTATTTGCTAAAATATTTTGCAAAGATTGCCCAATATCATTAATTGAAATATTATTTGATACAGAAACATTACCAGTACCACTTTCGACCATCTCTTTGGCTAAAGATATCTTTAGATGATGAAATCCTTTAACTCCTACCTTTTTGCAAAATCGTGATACTGACGCTTCACTTGAGCCACTAGCATCAGCTAACTGTCCAACTGTCATATCTACTACTTTATCATAGTTATTGATGATATATTTTGCAATTTTCTTTTCAGAATCAAAAAAACTATTAAATGATGAACATATCGTATCCATTACTGTCTTTTCCATTATTATACCTCCATGATTTTATATTAACACAAAATAAAACTTAATGAAAATATTTTTCATCAAAAAAATAGTCAATATAAATTGACTATTCTTGTGCATTTGATGCATTAGGATATTCATTATCATATTCGACAATATGATTTTCATAATCAAGTTCATCTTGAGCTTTATTATCTTTACGCTTCACTCATTATCACCCTTAATTAGTATACCCATTATAAAATAATTAAATCAACTAGATAACTGCTTAGTGTTGCAAAAGTAAATCCTAATGATAACATACCCGCAACTATAGTTAAAATTCCTTTTCTAGTAAAGTTAAGTTCTTTATATTCCATTATTTTTACCTCCTTCAATAAGTATCTATTAATTCACCATTATTTTATTTTTTAACTCCGGTGTTTCTTTTTAAGACACTTTTAATATAACTCTATTTATTTCTTTTGTCAATAAAAATATCTTTTTAAGACACTTTTTATTAATAATATTTGCATTATTTATTGATTAATAGTAAAATTAAGACACGAGGAGTGATATAAATGACTGGAGAGAGAATAAAAAAATTAAGAAAAGAAAAAGGCTTGACCCAGGAACAGCTAGGTAAGCTCTTAGGAGTAAAAAAATCAGCAATTGCTAAATATGAAAATAATCGTGTTGAAAACCTAAAAAAAGAAACAATTCAAAAATTATCCGAAATTTTTGAAGTATCTCCTTCATATTTTTTAGGTATTGAAGATCATGATCAGCCAATAATTACTAATTCAATAACAATTCCATTATATAACGATATTAGCTGTGGAACAGGAATTTTTGTAGATGATAATATTGATGAATATATTGCTTTACCAGAATCTTTATTATCATTAAACAAAGAATATTTTTGCCAGTATGCAAGTGGCGATAGTATGATAGGTGAGAATATCAATCCTGGAGATTTGATTGTATTTGAAAAATGTAATCAAATTAGAAATGGTGAGATAGGCTGCTTCACGATTGAAGACAATATTGCTACATGTAAAAAATTTTATCGTGACAATAAAAATCAATGTATTATTTTACAACCTGCTAATCCAGATTATAATCCTATTATTATCAATAATAACAATCAAAATGAATTTAGAATAATAGGAAAATTAAGTTTAGTTATTAATAAAAGATAAAAGAAACTTTTACTTAAAGAAAAGTTTCTTTTATTTAAGTAACAAAAAAGCCTAATAAATAGGCTATAAATTTAATACTTCTTTAATTTTAGTAAGTACCCCTTGTTCCTCATTTGAATTTGCAATACCATAAGCAATCTCTTTGATTGGTTCTACGGCATTAGCCATCGCATAACCATATTTTACTTGTTGCAATAATTCATAATCATTCATTTGATCACCAAAAGCCATGCATTCATCGGGTTCTATTTCATAGACTGCCTGTAAAAAGCGCATCGCAATTCCTTTATTGATATCTTTATTTTGAATATCTACCCATTTATTTCCAGAAGTAACAGTTTTAACATTATCCGGCAGCTGCCGTTCAATTTCCTCAAGTACTTCAGAAAGTTTATCATTAGGATCATATACAGCAACTTTCATAATATCATCATTAATATTATTAAAAGATTCAACAAAACGATAATTACAATAATATTTTTTTATTTCGTCTTTATGATGTCGATTCTTTTCTAAAATATAAGCTCCCTTTCGCCCACATAAAACCACCAGCAGTTCACGATAAACAGCCAAAATTCCCTTAATTGTTTCAATAACAGCATCATCAATTATATTACAATATAATTCAGTTGCCCCTTTGGCAATAAAACTTCCGTTTTCTGCAATAAAATATATTTGATCACTTAAAGGTATGAATTTTTGAAACAAACGATAGTATTGGTTACCGCTGGCAATGACAAATTTTATATTTTTTTCTTTTAATTTATAAAATATATCTATAAACTCTGGATCAAAACGTTTTTCTGAATCTAAAAATGTTCCATCCATATCTGTAGCAATCATCTTTATCATGACAAAATCCCCCTATTCGCTAGTAGTATATCATATATTAGCTTGTCAAGAAAGAATTAAACTAAAAAAGGATACTAATATCTTTTATTCAATAATTTCATAAGGCCAATCAATTATTCCACCAAAATCTTTGACATTTTTATATCCTAAGTCAATCAATTTATATGCCGCTTGCCTACTTCGATTACCACTACGACAATACACTAATATCTCTTGCTTTTTATCAGGTATTAAATCACTAATCTGTTTAGAAATAGTTTCATTAGGAATACAAACAGCCCCCTCAATATGCCCATTCACGTATTCATCATTAGTTCTTACATCAACAATAATAACACCATTATCATTATCGATAATTTCTTTAGCTTCGCTTGAAGAAATCTTGATATACTGAGTTTCATTTGAATTAGTTTTTTTAAAAATAAATATTCCTGTTCCTACAATTATTACAAATAACAAAATAAATATAACTTTTTTATTTTTCAATTTTTAACTCCTCTAACATTTGTCTAGGATTATCTGCTGCTTTAACTTTTTCAAATGCTTTTTCAATAATTCCATCTTCATTAATTAAATATGTAGTTCTAATAACTCCCATGACCTTTTTACCATACATATTTTTCTCTTTCCAAACATCATAAGCCTGAATAGCTTTTAATTCTGGATCCGATAAAAGAATAAAAGGCAATTGATATTTTTGTTCAAAACGTTTATGAGAAGCAACACTATCTTTACTTATCCCAATTATCTGTACACCAGACTGTGTAAAATGAGGATATAATTCACCAAATCCACAAGCCTGCTTTGTGCATCCTGGCGTATTATCTTTAGGATAAAAATATAAAATTATTTTCTTCCCTTTAAAATCACTCATTGACACACTTTTTTCATTTTGATCTAAAAGATTAAAATCAGGCGCTTTTGTACCAATCTCTAACATCATTAATTCCTCCTTCTATTAACTTAATCATAACTATTATTAAAAACAAAAGCAAATGTTTTGCAACTAAACGATAATTAAAAATATGATTTTTCATATATCCCCAATTATAAAAATCAATAGTGAATCATAATCTATTTCATCATAACATTATTACAGATAATGTTTTTTAAATCTAATTAGCATTAATCTCCAATTAAAAGCATTTACTATAATTAAAAAATTTTACTGAAAATATTGATTTTATATAAATTTGTTATGAAACCTATTTAATAAAAAATATTTTTCTAATAATAAATTTTCAAGTACCCAAAATTATGTAATTTTTAAATAAATCGTCTCATTCTTTCTCTTTTCCATAAGTATAAAAATCTTTTTTCATTATAACATATTTCTATATTTACTAAATCATAGCAATTAATCATGGTCTTTTTTATTCATTTGAAATAAACACATAATTACTATTCCTACTATAATACCGATTTCAAAAGCCATAAAAAGTCTCATCAGTTCCATTTTAACCTCCACAAAATTAAATGATATTATAGTGTACACTTTGTATAATCAATTTAATCACTATTTTTAATTATTTAATCGATATTTCCAGCAGCCTTTCAAAAATCTTCTTGCAAGTAAAAAGCATCGTGCAACATTATCAAATACCATCATTATCCATACTGCTTCAATACTTTGATTAAAAACATTGATCATAAACCATGAACCAGTTATTCGTATTCCCCACATTGTAAATAAAGAAAAAATAAATGGTGCTTTAGTATCCCCCACGCCATTAAATACCCCTTCAAGAATGACCAAAATCCCATAAACTGGTTCTGAAACAGAAACAATTCGTAATACTCTAGTTCCTACCTCAATTACTTGAAGATCAGGAGTAAAAATGCTCATTAACTGTCTAGCAAAAATAAAAAGAACTATACCACAAACTATCATTAATGACATTGCAATACCACTAATCAAATATGTTACTTCTTTAACCTTATGTTCACTTTTTTGTCCCATTGCATTACCCGCTAAAGTAGCTGCAGCTGTTTGAAAACCATATCCAGGAATATAAAAAGCCTGCTCAGCCTGAATTGCAATTGTATGAGCAGCAAATCTAATAACCCCTAATTTTGCAATCAAAGCAGCAAATGTCACATGTCCCAAACAAATGACTCCCCGTTCTAAAACAACAGGAACCCCAATTTCCAAACATTCTTTAAATTCTCTTTTATAAAAATGAAAACCTGTTTTAGAAAATGCAAAAACCTCATTTTTATAGTATCTCACAAACATCATTACCCCGCCAATAACAAATGATACAGCTGTTGCTATTGCTGCGCCATTGACCCCTAATCCTGCTCCAGGAATAGTTATTCCAAACATTTTACGAGTTGGATAAATCAAAGCAGAGTTTAAAACAATATTAATTAGATTCATATAAAGATTGATCAACATAGGTGTCTTCATATCACTAACACCTCGCAAAGCTGATGATAAAATCAAAATTGTACTGCGAAATAATAATGGCAAAGAAATAATCATGAAATATGAAGCAGCTTCTGAACGAATTGCTTTATCTCCGTTTAACCAGGTTGGCAAATATGGCGCAATCAATATACAAATAATCGTTAATGCTATTCCAACGATTAAAGTTAAAAATAAAGCCTGCTGCCCTGTTTTTTGTACCTTTTCCTGATCCTTGGCCCCCATGGCTTGAGCACATACAGAAAGGATTCCAATTCCAAAAGCAATTGCAATGCTTGAAACAAGCCATCCAACTGTTGATGTTAATCCAACCGCTGATGAAGCATTGGCTCCTAAGGCCCCAACCATTGCAGTATCAACATAAGAAACAACTACATTCATCGCCTCTTGAACAACTGCCGGCCAAGCTAAAAAACAGATTGATTTTATTTGTGTTAAATATTTTTTCACTTTTTCACCTCTCATACATTACAGGTTGTATTTATTATTATACACTTTTAAATAACTAATAGATAGAAAAATCCCTAATCATTTTGATTAGAGACAATTTTTATTTAATTAACTTATATACATCTTTTATTCTAATATTATTTTCTTCAGCTATTTTTTTTATACTTTCATACTCAGGATAAATATATGTTTTTCCATTATGAACAACTTCTTTAGCTTTGATTTTACCATATAAGCTATCAATCTCAATTGCTTTTCGTGATAGTACTCTTCTTTTTTCATAACGATAACGAATTCCAATGGTTGTTGTTTGTTTAAAAATAATATCTTGCAGTAACTCAAGTTTGTCAGTATTACAAATAACTGTTATACAATAAGCAGGACGATTTTTTTTCATAAAAATTGGTGTAAAAAAGACATCTAAAGCCCCATGTTTAAATAATTGTTGTGAAGTATACCCAAGAATTTCCCCATTACAATCATCTATATTTGTTTCCATAACAACAATTTCATCCTGTTCTTGATCAATCTGTCCCAATGATACTTTTAAAACATTAGGAATCTTTAAATCTTTACTACCACATCCCCAACCAATTTTTTGAACTTTCATTGCCGGCATTGTTCCAAAAGATGAACTTAATTCAGCAATAATAGCTGCTCCTGTAGGTGTAACTAATTCTGTATCAATATCAATTTGCCGAGTAATAACATCACTGCTGGCAAATATTTCCGAAGCAGCTGGTACAGGTACAGAAATCATTCCATGCGCACATTCGACAAAACCATAACCATCATTAACGATACTGCTGTATATTTTATCAGGATTAATCTTAGTAATTAAAACAGCTGTTCCAATTATATCAACAATTGAATCAATTGCGCCAACCTCATGGAAATGAACATTCATTAATTCTTCATGATGTACCTTACTTTCTGCTTTGGCAACTCTTAAAAAAATATTTTTAGCTAATTTTTTAGCTTTTTCATCAATACCACTATTATCAATGATCTTATTTACATCAAAAAGATTACGGTGGACATGAGCATGATGATTATGCTCATGGTTATGGTGGTCATGATGATGATCTTCAATATGTACATCCACATATGTTCCTGTAATTCCATTCTTTTTCATTTTTGATGCATGAAGATGATATCCTTCTACTGTTAATTTTGCCAGCTCTTTTTGTAAATAGTCAGGATCATCAATTAATTCCATCAATGCTCCTAATGTCATATTTCCACTAATACCACTACTACAATCAAAATATAATACTTTCATCATTTTCCTCCTAAACAGTTAATTGTATGAGCCATGTATCCAGCCCCAAAACCATTATCAATATTTACAACACTAACCCCACTTGCACAACTATTTAACATTGCCAGTAATGCTGATAAACCATTAAAATTTGCCCCATAGCCAATTGAAGTAGGAACAGCAATAACTGGTTTATCTACTAATCCACCAACAACAGACGCAAGTGCTCCTTCCATTCCTGCTACAACAACAATAACATTAGCTTGTTTAATTACATCTATCTTATTAAATAAACGATGAATTCCTGCTACCCCAACATCACAAATTAATTTGGTATTATTTCCTAAAAACTCAGCAGTTATCACTGCTTCTTTAGCAACTGGTAAATCCGATGTTCCAGCACAAACAACTACAATCATTCCTTTATTTTTTATACTCTGTCCTTTATTCAGCAAAAAAGTTTTAGCCTCATGATCATAAATAAATTCGGGATATAATTCTTTCAGGTAGCCTGCTTTGGTTGCATCAACCCGTGTAACTAAAATATCATTCTGCTCATGTTCCAGCATATTTTTAATAATTCCAGCAATTTGTTCTTTAGTTTTGCCAGCACCATAAATCACCTCGTAAGCTCCTGTACGCTGTTTACGATTATAATCAATTGTAGCATAATCAATTGAATTATTGATTAGATCCATAGCTTCATTAACTGTTATTTTATGATCTTCTACTTTTTCTAAAATTTCTTTCACCTTCATGATCTACCTCTGATATCTATACGGTAATTCTAGTCCATTTGTCTCTAACAATACTTGATTTGTTAAAATATCACAAGCTTTACCGTTAGCTATAACCTTTCCTTCATTTAACAATATTACTTCATCACATAAATCTAATGCCATATCTAAATCATGTGTAGCAAAAATAATCTGCTGGGGTAATTGTCTAAGTGTCTCAATAACAATTCGGCGACTTTTAGGATCAAGATAAGCTGATGGTTCATCTAATAACATAATTTCTGGTGCCATAATAACTACACTTGCTAAACCAACCATCCTTTTTTGACCACCTGATAAATGATTTGCCATCCGTTGTAATAAGCTGTCTATTTTAAATTGTTTTGCTGTTTGCTTGATCCTCTTTTCAATTTCCTGTTTATCTAATCCTTGATTTATTAACCCAAAAGCCAGATTATCATATACAGTTGGTAAAAATAACATATGATCAGGATTTTGAAAAACTAAACCAACTAATGTACGAATCTTAGTAACAGTATCTTTATTTAAATAAATGTTATTAATTTTAATATCACCCTGATAATCAACCAGCTTAAGTAAACACGATAATAATGTTGATTTACCAGAACCATTTTCACCAATTATCCCAATACATTTTTGATTTTCTAAAAAAATATTTACATTATCAAGTGCTTTAATTGAATTATCATATACCACTTGCAAATTATTAATTTCAATCATCAAAACACCACCTTTATTAAAATCATCACCCCTAAAGCCATCATAATCAAAAAATAGTTTTCACTTTTAAAAGGCTCATAATTTAGATAAGACGATTTAACATCAAAGCCACGACATTTCATCGCATTATATACCTCATTACTGCGTTTAAAACTTCGAACCAGTAATGTTCCTAAAAAACTCCCCGTATCTTTAAAAGCAATTTTATTAATTATTGGATTTTTTAATTGATATGCCTGAATCATCGTCAATGATTCTTCAACCAATAAAAATATATACCGATAAATCATCACCAGCTGCAAAACAAAAATTGACGGCACTTTTAAATGTACTAATTCACAGGCAATACTATCAAAAGTAGTTGTTGCCATCAACAAAAAAACTGCTAATAAACACAAAATATTCTTTAATACAATTGTAATTAAAGAAAAAATTCCCATCGATATCATCACACCGCCTATATTAACAAAGTCACTCGCAAAAAAAAGATTAGATATTCCAATACATAGCGATATCGGTAATCCTACCAAACTTCGTTTCAATAAACTGCTAAATGATATCTTACTCAATATAGTCATTATAGCAATTAGGATTAAATATACTAATAATTCTAAAATATCTAAATAATTAACTGTAATAACAGAAATAATGTATATTAAAGTCAAAATAACTTTTAATAATGGATTTAGGTGATGAATAAATGATGTACCATTAAATGCTAATTGCTCAATATACCCAAACTTTAACAATGCAGTCTTAAAACTATTCATATTTTTTCTTCTTTACTGCAATATAGCCAATTGCACCAATTAAAATCAGCGTTGCAGCTCCACCAGCTATCCCCGAAACTGAAACACCTAAATTACTTTCACTGCCGCTAAAATTGTAATCTGGTAAAACTGCTGTTTTTTCCTGTACTTTAGCTAAAGCTTCTTTAGTACTGCCACTAGCTTCAATTTCTGTCTGTCCAGTTACTCCTTCAATCGACCATTCTAAACCATCAGGATTACTTGAGGCATACATTGACAATCCACCACCAATCACAGCTGTCAAAATACCAAAAATAAGTGTTTGTTTTTTTAAATTTAAAGAACCAAAATTCTTATCTTTAATTGCAGCTTCGACAATTTCTCGCTTATCTTTTAAGACATATAAAACAACAGCTGATGTTATCAATCCCTCAACCAGTCCAATCACCGAATGAATAGGCATCATTAAAGCAATAAAAGAAATAAACGGTAATTCTGTAATATTGCTCGCTAAAGTTTGTAATACAACAGCAAAAGCTCCCATTTGTAAGCCTGCTGTTACCGCCAGAATACTTGCTAAAACAATTCGTGATGAACTTAAATTCTTTTTTAAGATTGGTTTAACAATTAACGGGTAAGCTACAAAACAAGGTAAAACTCCCATATTAAAAATATTACATCCTAATGCCAATAAACCTCCATCACCAAAAAATAAACATTGAATAATCAAAACAGAACATAACGATAAAAAGGCTGGATATTGCCCTAAAATAAGACACAATAAAATCCCACCGCCAATATGACCACTGCTGCCTGTTCCAGGAATCGTAAAGTTGATCATTTGAGCAGCAAAAACAAAAGCCCCCATCACTCCCATCAATGGAATCTTTCGATCATCATGTTCCTGATTAATTTTTTTAATCGCAGCTGCAATCATAATAAAACTAATTATCAAAAAAATAATACCAATATTAACAGAAATCAAACCATCTGCCATATGCATAAAAACTAAATCCATAACTTCCCTTTCTATAAACACTTCTGTGCTTCTTCTAGTACTTCGTATACTCGGGATTTATTTTAAAATATTTATTAAATCTTTAATATATTCTTGGATTGACTTTATTTCAACCCCTAATACATGACCAGCACATTTACTTACTGGAATAAAATACTTTTTTGCTTCACTACAGCTAATTGCTCCTGCCATTGCTGGCGAAACTTCTCCATACATTGAATTAGCAAAAACAAAGCCAATTGGACCAACCAAAATTTGCGCATTTTTAGCGTTATAGATAATTGCATTCTCACCAGTAGCAACAATATCTGCTCCGGCCTTTTTCATATTATTAGTTGCCGTACTATTTGTTCCAACGGCAATAATAAAAGTATCTTCAATCTCTTTTTTTATCGCTTCAATAACACTACGTCCAATGCCTCCACCTTGACCATCAATAACAACTATTTCCATCTTTCATTACCTATCATAACCTCCACTAGTTATGCCCTTCAAATCTAATGTCACATAATCAAACCCTAGTTCCTTTAGTTCATTAACTAGAAAATCATCAATAACTTTATTAAAATTTTCAGGTTCAACCTCAATTCGAGCTAATCTATCATGAACACGAACCCGTACATAAAATATTCCTTTTTGATGCAATAAAGCTTCTGCACGCTCTACTAAAGATAATTTCTGCACTGTTAATAAGGTATCATATGGAAATCGTGACGCCAAACATGCATTAGCCGGTTTATCATGGGTAACAATTCCCAGCTGTTTTGAATATGCCCTGATTTCTGTCTTAGTCAGCTTGACTGCAGCCAATGGAGAGATGATTCCTAATTCTAAACATGCTTTATTCCCAGGACGATAAACTTCTTCATCATCTGCATTTTTACCATCTAACACATATTCTATTTTCAATTTATGGGCTTGTTCAATAACTATAGACATCACTTGTTTTTTGCAGTGATAACAACGATCTTTGTGATTAAATTTAAACTGCTCAATTGCTAAAACGTCTAATGGTACTTCAACAAACCATCCATCTGCAATCATCATTCTAGCACTATCGATGTCTTCCTTAGACATCATAATTCCATTACACAATATTGCTAAAACATTTTCCTTCCCTAAAACATCAACAGCTACCTGGTACAAGAAATTAGAGTCGCAACCGCCACTATAGGCAATTGCAACTTTTTGGTAAGATTGCAATATTTCTTTTAATTGTTGTAATTTTTCCATAGCTCCACCTTCGCATATTATTTTACCACAATTTAAACAGTATATCTAACTTACATGATTAGTATACAAACTGAAGTACACTTTATGTCAAGATTTTTTAATTTTATTTTCTTATATAAGTATATTAAATTTTTTAGTAGATTAAATAATACTTGATTTTTCTTAAAATTAGATAGAATATAAATGTAAATCAAGTATTTCAAAAGAAAAGGAAGAAGTGTGGTTCTTCCTTTTCGCTGTTTTACGGGCTATTATTCTAATTAAATCCGCTCAGATTTAATTAGATACAAGATTAGAAATAATATTATCAAGTATTCCATCGTTGGAAACTATACTATTTTTAATATCAATCCGCTGGAAAATTTTAAACATGTATTTTTCTCCTTCCATTCAAACAGCGACAGCTGCCTTCTTATATTTTATCACATCTTATGTAAGTACTTGTCTCAACTTTGTTACAAATTTGTCTTACGATTATTTCATGACAATCTATTAAAAACAATTTTATTAAACTAAACCTTAAATAATTCAATAATATCATCTGTAGACATAGAAGTAATACCACCTTCGTTTCCTTCAACAAAACTATCTGCTAAATTTTTCTTTTTATTTTGTAAATCAAGAATCTTTTCTTCAATACTATCTTTCATAACCAGTTTATAAACAGTAACGACATTTTGTTGTCCAATTCGATGAGCACGATCTGTAGCCTGATTTTGAGCCGACATATTCCACCATGGATCAAAATGAATTACAGCTTCTGCAGCTGTAAGGTTAAGTCCTGTTCCACCTGCTTTTAAAGAAATTAAAAAGACAGTAGTATTATCACTTTGAAATTGATTAACTAAACGATGACGTTCTTCTTTCTTTGTATCTCCTGTTAATTTATAATAGCTAATTTGTTCTTTTTCTAATTCTTCAATAATTAGATCTAAGACAGATGTAAAAGATGAAAATAATAGCACTTTTTGATTATTTCCCTGGAAATTTCTTATTAAATCAAGACATCCCTCTAATTTTGACGAAATATTAGTAATATTTTCATATAAAACACGTGGTTCACAACATATTTGACGTAATCTAGTAAGCATTGCTAAAATTGCTATACGATCAATTTTTTCATAATTTAACTGTTTCTGTAAATCTTTATTGACCTGAACAAGATTTGCTAAATATAATTTTTGCTCTTCTTTATTAAATTCTAAAGAAATAGTTTTTTCAATTTTTTCAGGCAATTCTGTTAATACCTCTTTTTTATTTCTTCTTAAGATAAATGGACTAATTAGCTTTTTTAATTCTTGTTGTTTTTGTTCATCATGATTTTTAACAATTGGAGTTTCATAATGACTTTGAAAATAATGATAATTAAATAAATAATCCGGCATTAAAAAATCAAAAATTGACCAAAGTTCTGCTAATGAGTTTTCAATTGGGGTACCTGTTAAAGCAAAACGATATTTCGCTTTTAATGTTTTTACTGAAAAAGCATTTTTAGTTTTCGGATTTTTAATATACTGGGCTTCATCAAGAATTAAATATTCAAATTGATAATCTTGATACAGTTTATAATCCCGCCGAATATAATCATATGTAGTAATCAATATATCAACATCATTAAATGCATCAATAGCCAGTTTACGTTTTTGTAATGAGCCATAAACACACTGACATGTTAAAGTTGTAGAAAATTTATGTATTTCATCCTGCCAGTTCAATAATAACGATGAAGGACAAATCACTAAACTGGTTTTACCAGTACTTCTATTTTCATCTAACAAGGCAATTATTTGAAGCGTTTTTCCTAATCCCATATCATCTGCTAAAATTCCACCAAAACCATAAGCACTAATCGATTGTAACCATTGATAGCCAAATTTTTGGTAATCTCTTAAAATATTATTATATTTTTTAGATAATGCATAACTATCTCTTCTAATATTCCTAAAATTATCTATTGTTTCTTTAAAAATTTCACTTCGATCAAAATTTATATAATTACTTTTCTCTGCCTGATTATCAATACTAAAAGCACGATAAACATTCAAATCCAAATGTCCATCTTCAAACATCTGAGGTTTAAGATTATAATCGTTCATAAAATTATCTAGTTCTTCTAATTCGTTTGAATCCAGGTATAATAATTGTCCGTTTTTTAAGCGATGAAATTTCTTTTTACGCTGATATGAGCTCAACACTGCTGTTAATTCCTCACTGGGAATATCAATACTTTCAAGATCAATTGCCAGTAAATCATTTTCAATTGTTACCCCTACGCTAATATTAAACTGGCTTTTTTTACCGATTTTTTTTAGAGCTTCACTAACCATAATTTCACAATAATTAGCTAAAAATGGTAAGCCCTGATTTAAAAAAGTAAACGCTTTTTCATTTTCTAAATTAATATATATACAATGTTTTTCATAATCAATTACATCACTAATATCTTTTAAATAGTTTTCAATTAAATCAAAATTTACTGATGTTGTTTCACCCTCATGATCAAATGAATAAATTATATGGTGATTTTGTTTTTCTTCTAAATAAACACTAATTTGTTCAATTTCATTAATTTCAGCATATAAAGTTATAATTTCATCATTAGCAACATTACTAATTAATTCATCACCAGTTAAATTAAAATATTGTTTAATATCATTTAAAATATATTTATAAAAGTCATCGACATCTTCTTCACTTAAATATAATACCCTTTTTTGTAAACAATGTTGAATAAATTTTATTGCTTTACCATCATTATCTAATTTAGTTATTCCTATTTTATTATCATCTATTTTATAAAGATCTTTACTGCCACATATTCCATCAACATCCTGTATTCTTAATAAATAAAATTTATTAGATTTTTCAACATCAATAGTAGGTAAATGATTACATTGATAAATAAATATTATTGAATTATCATTCAAATCTTTTACTGTTTCATAAATTATATCAATGTTTTCAGATAAAATCCTAATTTCGTTAGTAACTCGTGATCCCCCATAATAGTATCCAAAATAACTTTGCTCATACACGGCAATACAATATTTTATTAAATCAATAATCTTTTTAGCTTCATCACTAAAGATATCTCGATTATGAACAAAACATAATTGTTTACCATATTCAACATATTTACTATTAGAAATCGCATTTAAAAAATCTGGAATATTTTTAATAGCATATTTTTTATCATTTCCAACTCTAAATTTCAAATATGCTTCATCATACTTTACTTTAATTTGTATTTCTAAATCAATCTTTTCATTTTGTTTAATCAAATTGAATGACTTTGTTTTAATATCTTTAAAATCACTAATAATATTTTTTGTCATACTCAATTCACTTTTTAAAACCGCTTCTTCTTTTTTGCGCCTTATTTCAGCCAGCCTTTGAGCATAACTATTTTCTTGTATATCATTATAATATTCAAATGGGTAAACATCAGGTGAAAGTTCTTGAACTTTTAATAATATTGCTGCAATATGTCCACATGCAGAATCTGTAGAGCACCAATAACAATCACATTCATAATCTATTATTTTATTGTTATTATCTATCGTTATCATACATTCATTTTCGTAATTTCCATTATCAACAATCCCTTTAATTATGTAATCATCAAATAAATACTCATAATAAATATTAATTTTTTTAACATAATTTTTTTGATAATATTGCCGTCCCGTTTGCATATTTTTATAATCACAAACAACTCTTTTTAATTCTTTATCAGTTATCAGCATATCTTATACCTCTTCTTTTTTACAAATATATTATAATAACAAATACAAATAAAATCTACCTTTTAATAAATCAGCAAAACATTTTAAATAGTATCTAATTGTAAATTAAATTGAATTCATTTATTTCTTTTGTAATCAAAAATAAAAAACAATTAATTGTTGAGATAATATTATTAAACTGTCCTTTACCTTTTTAAATATAGCGCAAATATCCCAATTTTCCAGTCCATATAATTTCTTTTTAAACTTTATCTTATTTTTCATAGTTATAGCTTCCATGCACAGTACGTGCCTTTGAAAATTCAAGATTTCCTCTTATATCTATAAACAGTATGAATGTCTTTTTATCTGCTAATAACTAAAATAAATCAGCATTAAGTATTATATTGCAGTCTGTCCATTATAACAGACTCTTTTAGTATCATAATAATAATTTTTTTAGTAACATTTGATTTTTAAAAGTAATTTTCCTGATTATATTGTAAAAGATAATCGGAGGAAAATTATATGAGTGAAGTGATTAGTTATCAAAATAATTTAGTTAAATTTAATAATGATCTTTTCTTTAAATATCTTCTTTCTAGAGATACTGTGGAATCTAAAATGTTGAGAAAGTATATCGTTAAACTGGTTACAAATATTGACTGTAAAAAAATGATTGTTAAAAATCCTGAAATCAATCAAAATACTGTTCTTTCTAAAAATATTATTTTAGATATTTAAATGCAGATGGCTGGCAGCAGTAACAGTGAAACAGCACGGTTTCAGTTTTATGGAGCCAGACTTTTAGTAGAGCAGTTAGATACTGGTGAAAAGTATAATAAATTAAGACCAGTATATCAAATCATCTTTATCAATGATGATGATAATTGTTTGATCAGGGATTATGCATTTAGAGACAGCGAGGGAAAGGTAGAAAATGGTAATCTGAACTATCGTTATTTTATCAAGATGAAACATATTGATAAAATCTTAACAGAAAAAGAAGTCAAGGAATTAAATGACTTAGAAAGGCTCTGTTATCTGTTTATAAAGAATGAATATACTGATATAATAAGAGAAAGAAGAGAAGATATAATCGGGATGGTGATAAAGATGTATGACA
>JAETPY010000026.1 GCA_021770925.1 Erysipelotrichaceae bacterium
GCTGTGTGGATTTAGGGAATGAAAGAGAACTGGCCTTGATAAGAGAAGAATCATTAAAAATGGAATATGAAGACCGAGTAGCAAAAGGGATTAAGGAAGGCATTGCTCAAGGAATCGAGGAAAGAATCCAGCGGGAATTAAACAAGGCGTGAAACAAGGTTTAGAACAGGGAATTGAAATAGGTAAAAATGAAATTCTTGAAAAGAATAAAGAAATATGTGCTAAAGTACTTAAAAAACGATATCAAATTGATTGTGCTCAATGGATTGCTGGACTAAATGAAAAACAACTAGAATTAATATTTGAATATATTTATGATGAAAATGATTTTGAACACTTAAAACATCGAATTGAAATATTTTAAAAAAGGGAATGTCAAGAAAAAGATGATTCACCTCTATTAAATCATCTTTTTCTTGATTAATAGATTTTAGATAATTAAATAAAAACTTTAAATCATTAAAAACAAAATAATAATCCTAGTAAATTTTTTACATATACTTTCCCCCATTTCTGTCCGCATTTTTCAGTCAGACACAAACATATGATCAAAATTTTAATTTACTATTAATCTAAACATATTTAGAATATTACTATGCAATTTGTTTTTATCACAAGTAATATCCACAATCTCTCTGTTTTCTTCGATTAATAACAAATTTTATTTTTACACTTTTCTTAACAAGCCGGCAATTATTAATATCTATGATAAAAAGGAATTAGTCATTAATCGCTAATTCCTTTTTATACTATATCCTCAATAAACATTTCCAAGTATTTTTACCAACAATACCATCAACTTGTAATCCGTTATCTTGTTGAAATTTCTTAATCGCCTTTTGCGTATTATTCCCATTTATTCCATCCACACTTCCACAAGTATAACCTAAACTGTTTAATCTTTCTTGAACTAAAGCAGTAATCTTTCCTCTAGATTCATTTGATAATTGAGGGCAACTAGCCAATGTTATTTTACCTGCAATACCATCAACCTTTTGATTACCAAATCCCTGCTTATTACATTCTAATTGTAAACAAGTAATCCAGTTATTGGTAACATTTTCTTTTAGGTATTCAATGTAAGGACTTTTTCCATGTTTTAACCATTTTCTTTCTTTTTGACCATTACTGATATTTTTACAGGTTGTAATTTGTACTCCATTATCCCATTTAGGTGTAGCTTCAACTACTTGTCCATTACCAATGTATATACCCATATGTCCCTTGATCCATACTATTTCTCCAGCTTCAATATTACTAAAATCACTACTAACGTTTAAACAGTTTGAAATAATCATATCAGCATTTTGATCTAATACTCCATTTGATTCGTATTTACCATTTTCAGGATAACCCCATAAAATTCCTTTTAATAAACCACTACAATCCCACTGTCTTTTTCCCTTTAATATCTTATTACCAAATGTTCCTAATTTATACATTGTAGCTCTACCTGCTGCAAATTTTACTTTTTCTACTAATTGTTTAGCCGTCATTATCATTTTATTTATCTTCCTCGTTGATTATTTTATCAGCTACTTCTAATCCTTTAGTAAATACTACAGGGATATCATAACCTGCTTCTACTAAGTTTTCTACAATGCTTCTAAGTTCATTTATTGCTAACGAAGCTAGTACGAACCATCCCAACAAAGTAGTAATGCCTAAATCAATTCCTAACGCATTTCCAATTTCAATAAATAAAATCGATGCCAAAAACGAAATCATGATCATAATCCAATATCCTAATTTCTTTAAAACACCTACTAATCCTGCAGCAGAGTTTATTTTATTAGTCATTTTAGATTTCATCCAGCCTGTTATATAATCAGCAATATTGAACAACAAAAAGATTGCAAATAAAAGCCAGTGTTCTCCAAAAATAAGACTTAAAAACGCAATAACAGCGCCTATAACTACATTGTATGTATCCATATAATTTAAATTTTCTAAAAAATTCATATTCCTCACCTTCACAAATCACATTTATAATTTTTACTAAATCGTATTATTATATAACAATTACTCTGCAAGACTTTTTAATTCAGAATTAAATCTCAAATATCTAAGTGTTATACGATAACGGTTTAATTGAACATTACTACCTGTACCAACATGAATAGTATTATTTCTTAAATTATAATATATTTCTGCTTGATAAGATGACATAGCAGTACTATTTCCCACTGCTGGTACTGCGGCACCAACACTTCGACCATCACTATAAATAAACATATATGTATTTTGCCAATCAATCCAAGCTTCAGTTGGCGCTTCTATCCCAATAGGGATATCTATATTTGCTGATGATTTATCATTTCCATCACCATAAAATGTTTTTGTATAAATTTTAATTTTGACTCCTAAAATTTCTAAATACTCACCTGTCCATTGTTCCTGTGAAGAATGACAAAAATATATTCCTTTCTTTTTTATTTGTACCGATGGCACATAATAATCATCTTCTTTAGAAAAATAAGGCTGTTCAATTCCATTAACTAAACTTTTTCCAAAAAGATTTAAATCATAGCCAACCTGACACTGTCCTTCTACATTACAGAATCTACCTATACCCATACCATTTTTATGTAATGGAATCTGTAACGGCATTTTTCCAATAGTTATTGTAGATTGTGCCATAGCAGTATTGCCAACTGAATCTTTTACACTTACCATTATAGTATGTTCATCATTTAAAGCATATGTACCAAATGTATATGTTCCAGCATTACTAAATGAAGTAGATTTGATAGTATTATTTATCCTTATGGATTTACTTGCTATGCTATTACCTGCTATATTACAAAATGAAAAAGTGGGCTTTATAGTAATATAAGTGCCATTAACCATATCTTTTACACCAGTACTTGTAGATCGATAAGCATTTATTGAGAGTTTTGGATATGTATATGCAGTAACATTAATTGTTACTGTCTTACTTATTGTTCTTTCCCTACTATCGGTAATTGTAGCAGTAAATGTTATTGACCCTGATTTATTTAATACTCCCGTTGTATATGTATTTAAAGTATCACTATAGCTGAAATTACCACCTTTAATAGAATAATTTCTTATTGTACTTCCATATATACCAGTCGCACCATTAATAGTCAACTTAACGCTAGACCTTCCTTGTAAGTATAAAGATCCAAATGGATTAACTGGTGCTGCTGTAACGCTAGTAAAAGCTGGTACAACATTTGCTTTAGCACTAGCATTAAAATTATAAATTTTATCACCTACTATATTACCACCATTATACGTTCTAACAAGAATACGTCCTCCTGCAGTAGTACTATTAGGCATTAAATTAAGCCAGCTTAATGGTGTAGTAAAACTGCCGCTAGTTGTAACATTACTAGCAAACTGTGTCCAGGAACCAGCGAGAAAATCATGGTAAAGTGTATGAGTAAAAGATGTAGACTTTCTAGAAATGTTAACTGTCAATGTATCACCAATTAATCCGCTATAATCAATTTCTGCAGCACTTGCTCGAGGAATTGTAGTAAGTGCAAACGGTCCTCCCTGCTCACTTGAATTAAACTGACTATGACTGATCCAGCCACTTATATTTATTGTTTTTGAACCATCATCGCTATGTTCTACTGTTATATCCCAAGTTCCTAGTCTAATAGGAGTAGAAGTTATTCTCTGTGATGAAGTAATCCCTGCACTATATACCACTCCATTTATTCGAGCATATACATTTCCTGATCCATAGGTTGTATAACCTGTATTTGTACGCCAGACATCTATCCAGACTCTAACAACAGATGTATTGCTGTTTATATCATAAGACAGCTCTTGGCTATTTACAGAATAATTTATATATTTATTTGATGTTCCATATGTTGCCATAATTATACTGTATGATCAACTTGTATTTAAAAAAGATACAAGATTCATACTTCTCCTTTCTTAAATTTTTTAATAATAAAATATATCTATTTAATAATTATCTTATTGAATTTATTTTCACACTTAAAATATTTATAAAATCTTTTCTTTAAAACCAGTATAAAAAACTTTTTAGAATATAACTGATTATCTATTGTCACAACAATTCATTATTAATAAAGATTTTTTATATAGAAGCAAAGTAATGGTAAAAACCAATACTTTGCTTTAAGTGACACCACTAATAAATGTATTAAAACTATTTACTGTTACTAATTAGAAATAAACATTAATTCTATTTAAACTATTTAAACATCAATCCATATTCTAAATCATAAATAATTTGAAATACCCCTATATTAATTGTATTCATTACCATTGCCTGAGATATATTTAGCTGCTGGTTTGATAAATAAGCAATCCTTGTATTATTTTGGTAGAAGCCAAGTTCTGTATTATCCAATTTAACTGCAAACGGACTGTTACTTGCCCCTAATTCTAAAACACCATTTTCAAATCTTGCCCATTGTGATATTTCTTCTTTTGTAGCTACACCAGATAAATTATCATTTATGGAATTTACTGTATTAGTTACCAATGATATAGATGATGCATTTTGAATTATCTGTGATGAAAGTAATTCAATCATAGTTGCATTTACAGTGGTTGTGGTAGACAGCTTTTCAACTAATGTTGTTAAAGAATCTTTAAGCTGATCGATTGCTGATGTATATTCAGAAGTAACCTGCTGTTTTATATTATTAATATTTTCAGCAAAATCATTTGTTACTTCCCATGTAGTTCCATCCCAATATTTTAATAAATTATCTGTTGTATCAAACCATAATTTTGTTTTATCCGCTGGTTCAGTCGCAGACTTTAGTGCTGCATCCTCGCCAGCAGGACCTTGTGCACCCATCTTTCCAATAGAATAAACTGTACTGCTAGTATTATCAGTATATGTGATAATTGTACGTGTCCATAAATATTGATTAGCAGATACTGATGGAATTGATGAACGCCAGGTTCCGCTAGGTGTTACTGTACCACTGGCAGAAGCTTGATAGGTAATCGAAGTCGATTTAATTCCTTTACCAGCTGCCCCAGTATCCCCTTTATCTCCAGAAATCATAATCGGTGTACTTTCAGTAGTAGATCCATTACTAAGCTTTGTAACATCTTTAGTCCACAAATATTGTCCTTCGAGTCGAGATAATGTAGCTGTAGTCCATCCAGTTGTCGGTGCCATAGTACTAAGTGTCCCCACAGCATAATAAACACTTCGACTTACAATTCCAACACCATCTTGACCATTGACCCCGTCTTGACCATTGACATTTAAACTAAATGTAGTAAATAATTTAATACTCGTATTTCTATAAGTCACATAGCAAACATATGTAATTGAACTATTTTCCTTTGTCATAATATTTTTGACAATAGTTAAAATACCATTATTGACTTTTTCATCAGGAGTCAACTCAACTTCTTGCTTATCCACGATTTTCTTAAAAAGAATCGTACAGTTTCTCAAATTGACATCTTGATTACCATCATAAACTGCCGGTGTTATTATAGCGTTTTGTAACTCCCAATTAGGAAAATATTCATTTTGATTCAACGTTTGAACTAATGGGACATTCGTCACATCTAAAAAGCTATTTCCCAGATTAGCCATATCAGTTTCATCTGCTATACTTATATATTGAGTTTTTCTATTTCCGCATGGTAAGACGATTTCGCAATAAAAATTAGCATTGATATTCACATCACTTATCCCAATACTTATAGACCTTTTCCCTTTATGGCTATTATCCCAGGTCACATCATCTCCGTCACTAACTCTATGCCAATTAAAACTAACTGAATTAATATTTTCTGTTTCATCATTATTTCCATCATATACTTTTGCTGATAATGTTATGGTATCTGACAAATTAGTTAAACGTGTTCCTGTATTTTCAAGTGCAACAATATATTTTTTTGCATCAACTTCCTCTTTTAGTTCCTCAAATGCAGTTATTTTTAACTCACCCTGTTCATTTAAATAAAAACTTGGTTTGCTAATATTACCTTTGTTATCTCTTTTACCTATTTTAATAACACCACTTTGTAAATCGAATTCAAACATTTCACCTTCTAATACACCAGCAGTAATAACATTAGCATTAAAATTACCTTCTAAATCAAAAGCAATATTTTTAAATGTTTTACCACCATTTTCACTATAACCTAAGCCACCTGATGTAAATCTCCATAATTTTGTATATGGTTCTAAAGTAGGCGTATTCATAATCGTCCAGCCACTTGGCTTACCTTCATCATTTACATCAATAACTAAATTACCACCATGTTGCCCTAAAATAGTTTCACTGCTATGTTTAAAAGCATTTGTCAATGTATTATAAAGCTTGTTTAACTTAATTTCCGTAGGACTTGATGTTTTCATTACTACATCATTATCCAATTTTCCAACACATTCAATTTCACTGCTAAAACCACCGTCCAGCATTAACGTTTGCTTCATTACTACTATATTTTTATTTGCATATCTAATTACATCACTACTTTCAATACCTGGATTACCACGCCATTTAACTGTGCATGGCTGATAACTAAATCCTTCAATCTTTAAAAAGATTTTATCAAGTAATCCCTGAGTTATATACGGATTAGCAAAACTGATTCCATTACCTGACCCACATGTATATGTATGCTCTTCATCACCACTAGTCAATGAATTAATAACAAATTCATTTTCCAAATTCTCCTGATAACTATCTTGATAAATTAATCCTTCATTAATTGTTAAATTAGTATCTCTATACCAATAAAACTCTAATTCGCCAAAACGATTAATTCTTGCATTACATCCCATTAAACCAGCTAAATATCCAAGTAACTCTTTACATGAAATATTTTCATAATAATGATCAATAATTATATTTTGATATTCATGTAAATCAGTTTCTGCCAATGTAATATTACACTGCCTTAAAAGATCATTTAATACATCAATAAACCTTGTCTCATCATTAAAAACAATTTCCGGTTCATACATACCTTCAAATCTTTTCATAGCATCATAACCACTTAGTTTAATTACATACTCCTCACGAACTACTTCATTTACAATATATGTCCCTAAATCAATCCATTCAATTTCATCACTAAGTTTCAAACCACTTTTAATCACCACTTTTGCCTGATCAAAAGAAACAGTTTCCTCGGGAATAAACATCTCTAATTCAAACGCATTGCTACAAACATCCCCAATTGAAATCATTTCACCACTACAAGCTAACCTCTTCTATCTTAATCCCCTTAAGATACTTACTATCAATTTCCTGATTATTAATAATAACTTTAGTTACAAACTCCCGCATCGGAGAAACAATTGCATTTTTATATTCATCACTTATATTCAACATAAATTATTCCCCCTAACGTTCTATAAATTCTATTGCAAGCCCCTGCCATAACCATTCATTAGCATCTTTATCAAAACAATACACTGGAACAGTTCTATCGCTAACATACACATTCATTGTTACATTCTTACCCTCTTTAGGATCAGGATATGTAATATCAAAAAATATCGGTTCAATTGCTTTTAAAATCTTTGACATTTCACTTGTAAGCATAGGTGGGAAAGTAACGGAAAGCTTACGCTTTACCGTTATTCGATCCCTAAACATATCACCTAGTACATTTCTTCCTGACCCTTCACTGCTGTCCAAATCAGATTCCTGCCACTCTAATGAGCTAGGATTAACAGACAAATCTTTTCCAATTTTTAATATTTCCATTTTTCTCACCACCTATATCAATAATGGGCTTCTACCCGTTTGCATAACTTCCCTATTATGAGCATTAATTACCTGTTTAGCCACCTGTTTTCCATCAACCTGGAAGATTGCAGTAACTGTAGTATTAGCACGATTACCTTTAGACATCGCCCCAATCATTGCGTTATAAACCCCTGTACTTATTCCTGATACTATCTGATCATTATTAGCAACAGCGGTCTTACCATTTATTCGTCCTACTAATTCTGGGCCAGCTTCACGTGCTATAAATAGTTCGCCAGTATCTACAAAACCACCAGTTGCTTTTTGTTTAATATTATTTTTGAAACTATCTTCTATTTTTTGCATTACCAATGTTACAACCGCTTTTATTCCAATAGGTAATTTTAATTTATCTATTTTTTCTTTTGTAATAGACAACATATCTAATATAATTCGTTCCCCAGGCCCTACTACACCAAACTCTAATTCAAGTTCAGCTTCTTTCGTCATATTCTCCATTTCACTAATAATTGCTATTGTTTCTATAGAAATCTTTCCACCGTTTTCAGTTATACTTCGTGCCAATTTATTGCATAATTCTGCACCACCTTCAATTCCACTATCTCTTAAAATAGTAATCATATTAGCTAGTCTAGATCTCGTTTCTTCATTCATTCCACTAAGACCTGTAGATAAATTATTATTTAACATTGATAATGTTTCATCAAATATTTGTGTTTCTTCAATACCTTTATTCTTCCAAATTTCACATCCTTCTATTAATATACCTTCCTGAGTACTATTAAATTCAATCCCTGCATCTTTTAATTTTGTTAAAAGAGTTTCAGTATTTAATGCTTGAATTTCTTCCTTAGTTTTTGCATTTCCTGCCCAATTTAATATTTCTGTATTTAAAATTTTTTGTTGCTCTTCATTAAAAATTCCACTATTTTCTATTAACTGGGTAAGCATATTATCAAAACCTAATTTTTGTAATTCTTCTCTACTTTCAATATTTTGCTTATGATTTTCATATTGTTTTTCCCATTCCTCACGCTCTAATTCAGTTAAGGTAACACCTTTCTTTTCTAATTCTGAAATCATTTTATCAAATGAATAACCATATGCATCTGCTTTAGCAAAACACTGTTGCCTAATTAATTCAGAAGTTTTAGTATTTAACTCAATTTCTTTACTATCTCTACTTAAACCATTTTCTAAATATTCTTGTTCTTGAATATCCAAATTTTTTATAGCATCAGCAAGACTATTCCAGCTTGATGTTCCTCTATTGCCCATTTCTGTATACATTTCAGCTTGTAGACGAGCCGTTGCTTCAATATTTCCATCTAATGATTCATACGCATATCCACACATATTTATAATTTTTTCATTTTGAGCAAATTGACTTTGAGTATCATAAAGAACCTTTTCCTGTTCCCTTAATTTTTTATTTGCATCATCTAATTCTTCTTTATACTTTCTTGCATTTATCCCGTCGCCTTCTTTTGCTTTTCGGTAACGATCTTCTGCAGCAGCAACTTCATCAACAGCTTTCTGATGAGCTTCTTCTGCAGCTGTTAATTCAGCTTGATATTTAGCACGATTTCTTAAAGCTTCTGCAGCCTCCTTTTCATAAGATTCTAATACTGCTCTTCTTTCTAATTCTTTAATACTTGCTTTAATTGCTTCAGCATTTTCTTGAACTGTTTTGGTACTATCTTTCCATGCTATTTCTCCATTCTCTGTTAATCTAACACTTTCAGGTAAAACATCATTAATTTGTTTCACTAAATATTCAGCCTTTTTAAGATTAGTAGCACAACCACCTTCACCAGTTAATTTAACTAATTCATCTACCTGTCTAAGAGTAAAACTATAATCATTTTGTATTGAATTAGCATTATTTACCATTGCTTCAGAATTCTTTTTCATTTCTTCAGTGTTTTCACGTAATGCTTCTCTTTTTTTATTTAATTTTTCTACATATTTATCTGTTTTATCTGCCGCTTCATCAGTACTTGTAATTAAAGATCCAATAACTGTCACCACGCCTACTACTGCTGTTGCTACTGCGAGAAATGGTGTAATATTTGAAATAATTCCTGTTAAACTTGATAATACAGGAATACAATTACTTACAACATTTAATATTTTTATTAAATGCTTTTCCAACTCACCATAATTGCTAATAATAGTACTAATATCCGCAAGATCACCAAATGCATCACTGATCGAGTATTTGCCTAATTCTTTGCACACTTCTGTAAATTTTTTTAATTCATCATTTATACTAGACAATAATATGCCCATATTTTCCAATGTTTGTGTAGAATTGATAAGATTTTTATATAATGTGTCGTCCATAAACACACCTCCTTTATAATATTTATTTATTTTTATACCGTCCTAGTTTATAATTTACTTATAATAAGGGGGGATTTTTATATGAAATTATTTCGTTCAGAAGACGAAGTACTACAAGATGATAAGAAAAATCAACAAAAAGAAAGAGAAAAACAAGAAGAAGAAAGAGAAAAACAAAAAGAAGAAAGAGAATTAAGAAAATTTTATAAAGATATAAATTTTACTAATTCCAAAGAAGATATGGAGATTTTAGAACAAATAAGAGTACTTTCAAAAAGCGAAAGCATAGAATCTTTAAAAAGAAAAATTTTACCGATTGGAGATCCATTAGTATTTGAGAGTATAACTAGATCTACATTTCTTGAATTTTATATTTTAAAACAATTATCTAGCAGCAGCAAAGCTATTGATACTCTAGTAGAACAGAACAAGGAATTAGAAAATAAATTTGATACTATGATTAAACAAAATGAAGAATTGAATAATAAATTTGATCAGTTAATTGAAGTCTTAAAGTCTAAATAGCTATTTATTATAAAGTGGTTTACTTTATTAAAGTTAGTTTCTAACTTCATCTTCATTGTAAAGTAAAAACATTTAAAAGATTCGTTACCATTTATAATCAAATAAATTATTTTAGAATCAATTATAGTATAAAAGCATCTATAAAACAGCTTGATGACAATTGCTGAATTATAGATGCTTTTATATTTGCTAAATCATTTTGTTATAATCAATATTAATAATTATGAGTTTCGATAAAACTTTTAAAAAACTTTGATTTATAAATAAAATAGACAATATATTTCACTATTGTACAAGTTATGCCATATCTAATAATTTTAAACAAAAATATCAAAAACCAAGTAACAATATTTTGAATAGATTATTATTATATGATATAATTTGATTACATATATTTGTAAATTTTCAAAAGGAAAGGTAAAAAATGAAAGAATTTAAAGCTTTAAGCGGATACAGAGTTGAAATTGATGGAGAAAATCTTTTTTTAAAAAGCAATATTCTTAAAGAAAGATGTTTTTTACCCCATCTCGAATGGGTTCAATTGGATGATTTAAATTTTCAAGGTAGAGGAATCTTGCATATTACAACTGATGATGATGCAGATTTTAATCAGATTTATAATAGAAAACAGCAAGAAGCAATGAAAGAGCTTTATGAAATATTACTTCCATACACTAGAAGAATGATTATTGATACTGAAAATAAGAAGATTACTATTTTAAACAAAGGTAATAAGGATAAAGTTAAGAAACCCATCAATAAACTAAATGTTAGCGAACCTTACACATATGTTAATTTTGACGATATCAACAGCTACGAGATAATCAATGACTCACAAACAGTTAATAATAATGTCTTTACTAATGCTGCATCAGGTAAATATGTTGCTGGAGACTTAGGAACAATAATTGGAGTATTATCATCTTTAGGAAATGGAACATTTATTAATAATCTCCAAATAAAACTTAATTTAAAATCTCTTGACAAACCATATGTAATGATAAATTATATTACTCGTAAAACTGATATTGATTCTAATATGGGACAATTTCTTATTGAAATGTTTCAAACAGATATTTCAAGATTAGAACAAATTTTAAAAAAAGATCAGCACTCAAATCCAATACCTTCTAACACTAAATCTTCTAATGATATACCTATAGATGAATTAAAAAAGTTAAAAGAATTATTAGAATGCGGTATAATAACCCAAGAAGAGTTTGATGCTAAAAAGAAACAGTTATTAGGATTATAATTATTCAGGAATGTACTTTTGTACATTCTTTTTGTTCCTGATATCATTTAATAATCCCATTTATATTCTAAAACAATAATGTTCAAAAGATTCGCTACATCTTATAAGTATTTATTTTTGTACCTTCCTAATTTATAATTTACTTATAATAAGGAGGTATTTTTATATGAAATTATTTCGTTCAGAAGACGAAGTACTACAAGATGATAAGAAAAGCCAACAAAAGGAAAGAGAAAAACAAGAAAAAGAAAGAGAATTAAGAAAATTTTATGAAGATATAAATTTTACTAATTCCGAAGAAGATATGGAGATTTTAGAACAAATAAGAGCACTTTCAAAATGCTATAGCATAAAGAAAAATTTTACCGATTGGAGATCCACTAGTATTTGAGAGTATAACTAGATCTACATTTCTTGAATTTTACATTTTAAAACAATTATCTAGCAGTAGAAAAGCTATTGATACTCTGATAGAACAGAACAAGGAATTAGAAAATAAATTTGATATATTAATTAAACAAAATGAAGAATTAAATAATAAGTTTGATCAGTTAATTGAAATCTTAAAATCTAAATAAAAGGGATGTAACACATATCGTGTTACACCTTTTGCTCTAAATCTTCGACAGTTACATCATACCATTTTTTAATTCCTGAAAGTTCGTCTTTACCTTCTTGACTCATACTACCAAGAATAACAGAATTTGATTCATAGTCGTAAATAGATAAAAATTGACCACCATCATTATATCTTCCAGCTTCATATTCAGGAACTCCTGTACTCTTTATAAAGTCATATGTTCTATCAATAGCATAGATAAATTCACCTTTTATTAGAATTACATATTTTTTATCTTTGATTAAAATACTTCCATTTACTGAATCAAGGTCTTTAACTTCAAGATTCTTTCTAAATACTAAATTTTAATATTCTACTCCTGTTAAATTATCACGCACATATTTAGAAAAGTCTTTTTTAACAATCATTTTAGTACACCAGTCACTAAATTCTTCATAAGTAACATCCATTTCATCTAATTTCTTTTAATATCTGATTCAATATTTTTATAAACATTAATACTTAAAGCTTTTACTACAGGATAGTATAAAACATCTGTAATTGCTTTATTCTTTTCATTATCGCATTTAAAAAAATATTAAAATTTTAGCCATTTAATTTGAATTCATACGCGCCTTTATTTGAATCAAAATTTATTGAAATATCTTTTTCTTTAAAACCATAACCTTCAAATGTTTCTACTACATTTTGATAGCTTTTAGTACTCCTTCCCCATTACATCCACATAACATAAAAATACAACATAATGCTAACATCAATTTTCTCATAAATCTTTTCTCCCTTCCTTTTATGAGTGTTTCTTTAATTATAACAATAAAAAAGTATTCATGCCCATTATGATAATTTATGTATTTTTATCAAAAAACATTAAAGAGGAATGATGATTTCATTCCTCTACTTGTATGCATTAACCCAATTTTCCATCCATACTTTTGCTTTCGCGCGTTCACGTTCAACTGTTTTTTCATGATCTTTATCTAGCTGCTTTTGGTTAATAGGATAGGGTTTTGAGGTATAGGAAGCTGCCTGCTGCCCAGCTTTACGACAAAATGCATTGTAAATTGACGTACTAACTGCATCGTATATGTACATTCCTTGAAGCCATAATTGATTGTTATCTCGCTCATTTTTTATTTCATAAGCTTTTCGATAAACTGTGGCTAAAGTAACGTCTTGATTATAAAACTGGTCAAAGCTCATTCCAATACTTATATAAAAGGGTAATACTTCTTTGAATATCTATATTGTACTACTTTTTTATTTTTCTTGTTTCGACTTACCCCCTCTATAAAACCAATAAAACGGTTTTAAAATTAAAAAGTTAAATTTCTTTATTTTTCATTAACACAAATTGTGTTAGAAAATAATTTTAGACCACTTTAGGTGTATATTTCGATTTTTCAATAAATATTATTCTATAATACATAAAAGGGGTGATATAGTGTCTAACATAACAGGTGAAAGAATTTCATATTTAAGATGTGAGCGCAATCTAACTAGAAATCAGTTATGTAAAATTATTGGTGTCAGCAAGAGAACGATTGTAGCATATGAACAAGGAACAAGAGAACCTAGTATTAAAACCCTGCGAGCACTAATTGAATATTTTAATGTTTCTGCGGATTATATTCTTGGTTATACAAATAAACCACATAGATTAGATACTATTTGTAAAGAAGAAAAATCTTTTATTCTTCTCCCTAAAACGATCCAGGAATCACAAACAAAATATAATTCTATTAATGATTATATTAGTTATATTGCTAATAAAAAAGACTGATAAAATTAAAACAGGCAAAATGCCTGTTTTTTATATTAAATTGTCTAAATTAGCTTTTGCTTTATATGTTATCTTAAAACGGTAACCTTCACTTGCTTCTATTACACGCATTGATGTTTTAGAATCATTACTAGATGCATTTACCCCAATACCATAATTACCTAAGCTGTTACTACGTTCATTAAAATTTTTTTCAAGAGCATTAAATTTTTTACCAGCTTTATCAAAGCTTTGATAATCTTGTTTACTGCTTACTAATGTGATAATTTCTTTAAATAATGGATAACTATCTTCTTTAATTTTTAAAGCCTCAAAGTCTTTTAAATTAGTTGTATTTTGACTAATAATTATACTATTAGTCTTACCAGATAAATCATAATCAAAATCAATTGTTAATTCATAGTCATCAGCCGTTAACTGGTACATAAGCTCACTATAAACATTATTTTGATCAGTTACATAAAAATTATAATCTTTATCAATCTTTATCTCTCCGTATTTATCAGTAATATTTTTTAAGTCACTTTCAAGTTTTTTAATTTTTTTCACGTATTTATCACTATTTGTTACTAATTTTTCAAAATCAGATAATGTTCCAAAATAATATTTTATCTGTTCTTTTTTAATATCAGCTTCGCCTATCGGTCCTAATGTAATAGTATTTTTAGGAGTATTAACTGTATTTTCAGTTGTTACAGCTTCACCTAAAAGACTACCAAATAAAAATGTTGATATCATTGGTGAAAAAATTAAAAAGAGTGCTAAAATAATATACAAAGAATTAGGAAATGTATTTGTTCTTTTCATTGGCCTATAGCCTTTTTCTATACGATTACCACAATGTGGACATACTTTAGCACTATCAGGAATATTCTTTTTACAATAAGGACATTGTTTCATTTAACCACCTACTCATAAATATTTGACATCCAGGTCTTGAAATCATCAACAAATTTTTCTTTAGCCTGCTGTTTTTTCTTACTATCTTTTATTTCATAGTAATCTTCACTCAAATAAGTATACTCACTAATTGTTTCACCTTTATTAACAAATTTTAAAGTTGGTGTCCAGCTAAAATCTAATTTTTCACGAATATTTTCATAAAAATCTTTTTCTTCTTGAGAAGCATCTTCTTTTTTTGCTGCATCTCTAAATGTTTTGATATTTAAATAATAAATATATGTACCCTCATTTTCTTCTAAATATGATGTTAAAATTGGCTCAAATTCCTTGCAGTCACCACAATCAGGTCGCCCAATATATAAAACAAAGGCCTCCTCACCATCTAATTTTGTTTGTAATTGATCGTAAGTTATTTCATGCATTCCTGAAAGTGATGGATCTTTTTTTATATGGTTAGTGGATGCTTGCTGGCATCCACTAATCATCAATATACATAAAATTAAGCTAAGTAACTTTTTCATTACTTAATTAGAGATTCTCCATCCATTTCTACAGGAATTTCCAATCCTAATAATTGTAAGATAGTAGGAGCCAAATCCCCTAACTTACCGCCTTCTTTTAATTCTAAATGAGAGTTTGTTAAAATCAAAGGTACTTCATTAGTTGTATGAGCTGTAAATGGATTATTATCTTCATCTAGTAACATTTCACTATTACCATGATCAGCAGTAATTAACATAGTTCCACCTAATTCAAGAACTTTATCATATACTTCTCCCACACATTCATCAACTACACTTACAGCTTTTATCGCTGCAGGAATAATTCCTGTATGACCTACCATATCACAGTTTGCAAAGTTAACAATTACTACATCATGAATATCTTTATCTAATTCTTCAATTAATTTATCTTTTACTTCATAAGCAGACATTTCTGGTTGTAAATCATATGTAGCTACTTTTGGAGAATTTACAAGGACACGTGTAGCTCCTTCGATTTCTTTATCAACTCCTCCATCAAAGAAAAATGTAACATGCGCATATTTTTCAGTTTCTGCAATTCTTAATTGTTTTAATCCTTTAGCTGATAAATAATCACCCAAAGTATTAGTTAATTCAGGTAATGCAAAAGCAATTGACCCATTAACACTATCTGCATATTTCATCATACATACAAATGTTAAGTTTTTAGGAACATTATTAAAAGTATAATCATAGAAACCATCATTAGTCATTACTGTAGATAATTGAATTGCTCTATCTGGTCTAAAATTAGCAAAAATAATTGAATCACCATCACAAACCTGTCCATCAACATTCTTGTTATAACCTGGAATCACAAATTCATCATATGTTTCTTTAGCGTATGAATCTTTAACATACTGTATAGGACATTCAAAGTTTTCACCTTTATGATTTACAATTGCATCAAAAGCTAATTCAACACGATCAAATCGTTTATCCCGGTCCATTGCATAATATCTTCCAGATACTGTAGCAATTTGTCCAACACCAATTTCTTCAATTTTATCAGCTAATTCTTTAACAAAGTCAGCACCACTATCAGGAGCAACATCACGTCCATCTAAAAATGCATGTACGTACACTTTATCTAATCCTTCTTGTTTAGCTAATTTTAATAATGCATAAATATGTTCATTTGATGAATGTACTCCACCATTTGATAATAATCCCCAAATATGTAATTTAGTATTATTTTCTTTAGCATTATTGATTGCTTTTAAAAATTCAGCATTTTTATAAAAAGTACCATCTTCAACAGCTTTATTAATTAATGTTAAAGATTGATAAACTGTTCTACCAGCACCAATATTTAAATGTCCAACTTCACTATTTCCCATTTGACCATCAGGTAATCCTACTGGCATTCCTGAAGCTTTGATTCTAGTTGTCGGATAAATCATCATTAAATCATCTATATTTGGCGTATTTGCAAGTTTTACTGCGTTACCATCAATTCTTTCACTTAATCCGTACCCATCTAAGATACACAATACAATTGGTCTTTTCTTCATTATTTTAATCCTCCATTTTCATGAATCATTATAACTTGTTTACTTATAATAATCAAATATGAATGCTTTAAAAACAAAAAAATTAGTACTTTTATAATACTAATTTTATTTTTTCTTCTTTTTGGGGGTCGTTATTATATACATTCCAATAAAACACAAGATCAACGGCCAATATCCTTTAATATAATAAGCTATTGTTGCTACAATTCCCTGAAAATCTTCAGTTCTGTCCATCGTCAAAATCATTCCTAAAAAAACCAAAACAATTCCCGCATTTTTTCGAAAATCCATTTCCATCACCCCTATTATCATAGCAAAGATAATATTATGAATTTGTCGATTAGAGGACAGTATTTGCAAAGCCCTATAAATAATATTTTTATTTTTTACTAACCAGTTTATCTTTCTCTTTAATCATATAATTTAATTCTTTTCCATATAAAATAAAAGACAATAACATTAATGCACTACTAGTAATAATCATAATCGTGCTTGATATAGTATCTGGAATATGTAAACCAATTAAAAGAATTACAACAACATAAAAATATGCCGTCGCAACCTTTCCCCACCAGGAAGCTCCCTTAATTTTCAAACCATAATCATACAAATACAAACCAACGATCCCTAACATCCCATCCTTTAAAACAATAATAATCAATAAAACCCAGGCTAAAGGATAATTAAATAATAAAGTTACTGCAATTGTAAACTGTGTCAACTTATCAGCAATAGGATCAATCAATTTTCCAAAATCAGTAACCATATCATACTTTCTAGCGATAAAACCATCAAAAAAATCACTAAGCCCAGATAATACTAATACAAAAGCAGCAATGATATAATGATGTTCAAACTCTGATCTAAAATATACATATAAAAATACTGGGATTAATAAAATTCTAAAAAAACATAAACAATTTGGTATATTAAACAAATTCTCTTTATTTTTCATATCCATATAAATTCCTCTTTTAACCTATTATAGTTCACTTCTATAATAAGTCAAATTTTTTCTTCATTTTTAGATTTACTAAATAATACCCTATTAATATATTTTCAAATCATTAAATAATATGCTAATTAAAATATTTTATTCCCCTAATAAACTTGTTCCATACGAATTATCAATTACACATAACCATTTACCATTAATTTTTCGATATACATATGTTGCTCGACGATCCATACTGTATTCAGAATTTTCTTTATTTTTAGCATCTAATAATGTTTGTGATAATACTAAAACAGTATCTCCTGCCTCTAACATCAACATCTTCCCTTGGGTTGGTACAACGCTGTTTTTAAAATATGCTGCTATTTTAATAAAAGCCTCTTTAATTGCTTTTTTACCTTTAACCTCTAATCCCGGCTTTACAACCAATATAGCATCTTCACCATAAAAATCCATCAAATCATCAAATCTTTCTTCCTTGATTGCTTTATCAGCAGCATCAATCAAATTTTTTATTTCTTTATTCACTTTTAATTCCACCTTTCATATAATCACAAATATTTATTCATTGTCACATGAGGACACCACTCATCATAGTATAATTCACCAAATACACGATATCCTAATTTTTCATAAAATTTTTGTGCCTGCAGCTGAGCTGATAATTGTATCATCAAATATCCTAATTCATCTGCTTTCTTTTCCAATGATTGAACAATTATACTACCTAAACCTATTTTTCTATATTCTTTGATTACCGCAATACGCCCCAGAATCATCGTTTTTTCATCTTTTGGATACATTCGTCCAGTAGCAATTGCTTGATGATCTTGATAAATAACTAAATGGTATGCAAATTCATCAACCTCATCAAACTCGTTTTCAAAACCCTGCTCTTCAACAAACACATGCTGCCTAATTGATTTTGCATCAGCAAAATTAATTTTACCATAGTTGATTTTATATTCCAATTTATTATCCATCTTTACCCCCCTAAAAAACTAACAATTGCATCATAGACCTTTTGGTTTTCTTGTTCATTTAATATCTCATGACGCATATTATCAAACAAAATTGCTTTAATGTGATAATATCCATTATTTTTTAAGAGATTTACAGCCTGATTAAAAGCTTTCTCACTGATAATACATGGATCATCACGACCTGAAATAAATAAAACTGGTAAATTATGATTAACAACATAATCACACTTTTGATAAGCCTGCTGCATCAAAGTAAATAAATTATAAAAGCCATTCACTGTAAATGTAAACGTACATAAAGGATTATTATTATAATCATCAACTACTTTACTATCACTGCAAATCCATTCATTATCTTTTTTATAACCTTTATTAAAAGTACCAAAAGACACCTTTTGCACCAAACTACTATGATATTTATCACCCTTTACAATCATATAAAATTTGCAAACTTTTTTACCAATTCCAGAAAATTTATTATAACTAGGACTACCACAAACAATTAAACTATCAATTTCCTGATCATATTTCCTAATATAATTTCTAACTATTAAAGATCCCATCGAATGTCCAAATAAATGCAATGGTAATCCTGGATATTTATTTTTAATATACCGACTCAACATATAAACGTCTTCAACAACAGCTTTAGCACCATCATCATAAAAATATCCTAAATCTCCTTCATTTAAAACACTTTTTCCATGACCACGGTGATCATGAATAATTACAATATATCTATTTTGATTTAGGTAATTTATAAAATCTAAATATCGTTCTTTATGCTCGCACATACCATGAACGATCTGAACTATCGCTTTAGGATTTGCACAAGAAGAAATAATAACATCTAGAGCTAAATTATCATATTTTGAATTTAGTTTTATTTGTTCCATATAATCACCATACAGTCTCAACTAATTTATCAATCTCTATATTTCAATACCAATCATTATAATAAACCATCTACCACCATCAGTTATAAAAATTCTTCCTATAACAAATGACCAGTTGAATAAATACAAAACCATTTTAGAAATATCTTTAGAACAATCTATTTTACTTTCCAAAATAACTTTTTATCGGCTTCATTAATTATTACATATTCATTTATAAAACCAGCACAATTAATAAGAACATTTAATGTTAAACTATGTATCAAGACTGCAATTACTCTCATATGCTCCATTATTAAGTTCTGATTAAATGGCTGTTGATAATTTTATTATTATTTTTATTAATCGCACTTTAAATAAAAGCAGCAAAGCATATAAAATCTTTAGTCTAATTATTAAAATTTCATAACCAGCATTACTTGAGATACAATCTTTATTAGTACAAATCTAATAACATCAATTTTATTAACAATACATTTTTATCTTTTAAATTATACGTAATTTTACCTATTTTATTTGTACAATATCTGTTTCTGTTATTTTTAATTTTCTTTTTTGTAATGCTTTATTAACAAGTTCGCTAGCCAACGAATATAGGCATGCTGCACTAGGAACCGCTATCACCATTCCAAAAATACCAAAAAAGTCACCAAATACGAAAATCGAAAGAATAACCCAAATACCTGGCAAACCTACAGAATTACCGACAACCCTAGGATAAATAAAATTATCTTCTAACTGTGACAAGATTTGAAAATAAATCATAAACCAAATTGCCAATAATGCATCTTTTGATAAAATTAAAACTGCTCCTACAAACATCGCTGTAATTGGTCCAAAAAACGGCACAAAAGAAAATAAAGCAATAATCGTAGCAATAAGTTCTGGATAAGGAAAGCTAAATAAACGCATTGTTATATAATATAGAACCCATAAAATACAAGCTTCTGTTAATTGACCACCTATAAAGTTAGAAAAAACTTCATTAGTTTTATGAGCATAATTAAAAATTACTTTAGTTACCTGGTAACCACAAACAGCCCCAACTATCTTTCTTAATTGTCGTAAAAAAGTTTCTTTGTTTCCTAATAAATATAATGAAAAAATAAAACCTGTAAAGGCAATCCCAAACTTTGATAAAAAATCAGTCGCATTAGCCATTATTCCTCCTGCACTCTTAGATACAAGATTCAATGTTTGAGACACCATTTCCTGCCATGGCATATTGATTAAATTTTTAACACTCGCAATATCCTCCATTCTAAAATCGATTCCAAAATAAATAAATATTTCATCAATATTATCAAACACATTTATTAAAAAAGAAGAAATATTACTAACCAGGGAAGTCAGACTGCTAACTAAATTAGGAATAACAATACTAGCAATTATTACAATTAATAATAACATTAATATCAATGTAAAAATAATTGCTAAACCTCTTTTTTTCTGATAAATAAAACTTTCTTTTTTACATCTTTTTTCAATCTGACATTCAATTAATTTCATTGGCTGATTTAAAATATAAGCAATAATAATACCATAAAACAAATATTTTAATGAACCCATAAGTTCTCCAATAACTGCATATAGATTACTTAAATGCATCAAAAAATAAATTAAAAACACTGTAAATGCAGCTATAATTATTCCTGGTTTCACCTGTTTTTTTAAATCATCATTAAAAAAATCCCACATAAAATTCACCTCTATATTAAATTATTATAGCATATTAATTTCATAATTATCAAAAAAATGCAGTTAATCAACTGCATCATAAATTTTATTACTAATATAAGCTATTCCATGTCCTATTCCAATTCCAAACAATATCCCTGTTATCAATCTTAAAAGGTTATTACTTATATAAGGCGTTAATAATTGTAAAAAACCATCAATTATCATTGGAATAATTAATAAAATATATTTTATTTTTGGTTTACACCTGCTTAAATAATATAAAGATAATATTATTCCTAAAACCACCCCACTACAGCGATAACATAAAATAAAACAAAAATTTCCAATATGTAATGCTCGTGATGCAATCCCATTGCATATTGGTACTTTGCCTATATGCAGCAGCCGTTCTAAAATTATCTCAAACATCTCAATAACACATCAGCTTCAATTTGTTCACTCCAACTAGTCCCACTAGTAAATTCTGTATACTCTTTCCTTCCTGAAAAAGCACAACATACAAAAACTACCCATATTATCACTCCTGCAATAATACCATATAAGCATGATTTAGCCCTTTTAGGATATTCTTTATTCCAAACAATAAATAATACCAATCCTACAACAGGAATAAAAAAACTTAATAACGCATAGCCAAAACTTGTTTCATCGCCCTGACCATTTTGTGCAGTTAAATTTGCTCCACATTCAGGACAGAATTTAGCATCATTAGGAATTTGTTTCCCACATTTATTACAAAACATATTTTCCCTCCCCTTCAACATCATTCCTCAACTACATCAATCAATAGCTCTACGAGTTCCTGACTAACAACATCATATTCATCTCCATTAAAACTAAAATCCACTTCATCTTTACTTGTAGTAGGATCTAACTGCCATTCTTTACAAGAACTATGTATTTGATTAATTCCTGTATAATCCAAAAATTTCTTTACATTTCCCGCATTAATTCCACTACCTGCTAAAATTTCAATACTATTACCATAAGCATCGTATAAATATTTAATCATTTCTTTACCACGGGTTGCCCTGTTTTGTAATCCACTTGTTAAAATACGATCAACCCCAATAGTAATTAAAATATTCATTGATTCATCTATATCATTAACACAGTCAATTGCACGATGAAAAACTGCTGTTTTATGATATGACTTTATAATATCAACCATTTCTCTAGTTTGTGAGATATTAATATCTCCCTCTTCATTTAAGCATCCAAAAGCAATTCCATCTGCTCCATTATCTAGTAAAATTTCAGCATCTAGTTTCATAATTTCAAAGTCTTCATCATTATAACAAAAACCTGCCCCACGAGGTCTAACCATACAAATAACTTCTAAATCTGTTTCTTCTTTTACTTTTAATAAGGTTGCTAATGATGGTGTAAGTCCCCCTAAATGTAATGCACTATTTAACTCAATTCTTCTTGCACCACCATATTGAGCCTGCAAAGCATCATAATAACTCCCACAACACACTTCAACTATTTTTCTCATAAAATCATCTCCTTATTTATTATTATAACACTTTTATTGTTTTATCGTTTATGATTTGCTTTTTATTTGTACAAATGTTACAATCAAATAGTATTCATCTATTTATCCTTGTAATATAAAAGATGATACAACCGCCCCTATATGGTAGATAGTTCAAGTCTAAAATATGAATACAAATTCATATTTTTGCATGACTCCCAGTAATCGAGTTGGATAGAGCATTCACCGCTTAAATAGAAGGTTAGATGTTAATATATTAGTAAATAAGCTTATCTTTCACACATTTCTCTCTATAGTTAAATGGATATAACAAGTCCCTCCTAAGGGCTAGGTGGAACAAACGCCTTTTGATATGATAACTAGATAAAATTGAATAGATTTTTAAGAATGTCCCAGTACCTCAGCAGGATAGAGGGTTCGCCTCCTAAGCGAAACGTCGCAGGTTCGACTCCTGTCTGGGACGCCACAAACTCCGCTGAAAGCCTTATTTTACAAGGTTTTCAGCGTTTCTTTATTTATGGCTTTCTATTTACGCTGAATACGAATTGTTTTCAATCTGTCATTTTTTATTCGATATTTTTTTAAGACTTTTAAGGAAATAGGCTTGCTAACACTTTTTTATTTTTGAAGAAAAATCGCTGGTTTTTTTGGAATTTGCTAACACTTTTGAAATTCTATCTTTGAAGTGCCTGCTTTAAAAATTGCTCTTTCATTTCTGGCGATAAAGATTTAATCAGTTCCAATAACGCCATATCACTATCGGTTAAGTCGGTATCTTGCTTTGGATTGTCTGTATCATCATTAAGCGTAGAATAAAATTCTTTATCCATTTTTTGTGCATTGAAACGTCTGTCCTCGTCAATGATTTCTGAATATACATCTGTAACCATTTCTGCTTCTGCGTGACCAGTATCGCCTTGTACGGACTTAACATCTCCGTTTGTCATTTTGAGTTTATAACCCGTACTTAAATGGCGTAGGCTGTGAAATACCACAACTTCATAATCGTTTTCTTCACAGAGCTTTTGAAACCTATCTCTAACAATACGGCTTTCCACGGGATTGCCATTATCCAACGCAATAACAAGGTTGTAATCATTGTAGGCACTTCCTAAAAATTCCTTTAATTCCTGCTGGTCTTTTTTATATTGCACCAATAGTTCCGCAACTGTTTTAGGTAACCAGACAACACGATTACTTGTTTCTGTTTTTGGCGTTTTCAAGACAAGCCTTGTGGTACAATGCGGTTTTTGCGTTGGGAAAATCTTTAAAATATCCTTTTCCTTTAATTTCTGCATAGCTTCTGCATTTACTCTTGAAAGTTCTTTATTGATGATTACCTTTGCATTATTTGTAGCAATGGACTCTTCATCAATAATAACATCTTCCCATGTAAGTCCTGTAATTTCTCCAATTCGCATAGAGCAGGAAAAAGCTAAGTGCATACAAATTGAAAGCAAATCATCTTCCGTGGCTTTTACCGCTTCTCGAAATGTTTGAACACTCCACACTTTTCGCCTAGTCTTTGGAATTTTTGGTAACGTAGCCAAAGACGCAGGGTTTCTTTTGTTTGTATCAATATACTCCCAGCGGATAGCTTGATTTAAGGCACAGCGGATAATATCATGTATTTTTTTGATGTTCGCTGGTTGAACACAACGACCAGTTGCTTTTCTGTTTGCCCGTGGTACTTCTGGAACGCTCAATAAATCATTGTAGTATTTTGATAGACTTTTTGTAGTTATTTCATTCAGTTTCCAATCTCCAATAATCGGATTGATATAATTTTCAATACTGCCTACCTTACTACTAAATGTACTCGGCGACCATTTAGATGTGCCATATAAATTAACAAAAATTTCTAGGAAATCACGCAATGTAATATCTTTGTCTACAACATCTAACTCCTTTTTAGAATTTTCAATCTGATGTGCAAATTGTTCCTCTAATGGAACTATCACATATCCAAATTTCTCTTGATAGTATTCTATAAAGGCTTTTCGCTGTTTTGCTTCTTTTCTTGTTTCCAGCGTGTCCCATTTTTGTTTTCTTTCTCCTGCACTATCTAAGTACCAATAAATAACTGAAAAACTTGATTTTCTTTGTTTGATTGAAGCCATAATTTTCTCTCCTTATAGTTAAATTTCATTTAACCATTTATCGAAAGAAACCTTTGATACCCGTATGGCTTTACCAGCACGAACATAACTGAATTGACCGCTTTTTACTAATGAATAAGCTACCTTTTTGCTAATGTCCAGTTGTTCAGCAATTTCCTCTACTGTATAAGTCTTTTTTTCCTTTGTAGGAGATTGTGCATTTTGTGTATCACTTATCACTATTAAGACCCCTTTCATTTGTGACAGCAACAAAATACACTCGTCTAATAAGGTCATTATAACACACCTAAATAAAAAGAGTAGATAGATTTTGTTGCTGAAACTATCAATTATAAGCAGGCAGACGGCTTTGGAAAGCTCCGTTAGTATCTCAACTATTCCCATTCTTGTGGGCAGAACCGCACCATGCGGACGTATCATTATTCTGTGAGGATAGGTCATGGCAAAACGACTTTTCCAACAGTCGCTCTCGGATCACTGCGTGGGTCGCTCGCTTTCTTTTGAAAAGGTCGTGGCGTACAGTTCCCGTGGCTCGCTATCTCACAAACGTATCTGTCTGCTTTATTCAGTTGTCAAAGAGCTGTGGCGAAAGCGTGTTGCTTTCATATAAAAGCAGGGGCAGAGCAGGAAAGAGGGGATTGAACAAATCATGCTCTGCGGTTACTGCTTGTTATTCTTCTTCGATTTCTAAGGCAATATCAAACCCTAAAATCATTTTAATAAGTGCTTCTCTGATAAGTCCCTTTAATTCCATATCTACAACAATATAGACATTGCCGTATTCATCATAGAGTGGTCGTAGACAGCACTTTGATATGTAAGGGTCATAAAATGCCAGTATCTTTTCAATCGCTTTTTCGTCCCCGTCCATTGCCTGCGAAAGCAAGTAGTAGGACGGCTTCTTCATTGTGTGTTTCATTTGCTATCATTTCTCCTTTAGTATTTTTTTCATAAGCTCTAGTGAATTGTGTCGGTTTTGAAAAACACCACTTCTTGAAATATTTTGTCTTTTTGCAATCTCGGTATCGCTCATTTCCAAGAAATAATACATCAACAAATTTTCTCGATTACGCTCAGACAAATGTTTCAAGGCTTCTGCCAGTTCATCATCACAAATACGAATATCACTACCACATACATTGAAAATCGTATAGTCCGTATCATAGTCGTCCCAGACAGCCAGATTTTCTACAACGATTTCTGGAAGTTCACAAAAAAGCGTTTCTCCCTTTTGTCGTCGCTTTAATTTCTTCTGATAGTCCTTAACAACATGTCGGACAACTTTCTTCAAACAACTTTCAAAACGGCATTGAACTGTTTTCTGGAAGTCAGATGGTTTCATCAATCTCACCCCCTTTCCGTTACGATATGAAAAGTGGTTATCCCTCTTTCCGCACCATATAGGGAACGACAGGTGTGATTTGCTAAGTTGAAACCGAAAAAAGTTGAAAAAAATTTTTAACAAAACAAAAACAGCCCGATAATGTGTAATTACACAAACAGACTGTTTTATAAATTCTATTGATATGAATTTTTAATTCTTGTAAAGGGTGTAATGATTGTAATAGTGGACTGAAATATTTATTCAGTTGAGAACGGCAGAACGTTCTTCCGTATGCAATCATGGTATAGCCCCCTTTAACCAGAGCTATGCCTTATTTACTCCTAAGAAAAAAGGACAGTTCTGGTTATATCCAAAACCGTCCCGTTATTTTTCAAGACGCACAAAAGTGTATTATCTAGGAACGGTTTTTTTTATTTACCGCACACGATAACAGCTTTTGAATTATTACTGCATACTATATGCAATTTTAACACATTCTAAATATACAGCATGAAGTATAAACTCATGCTAGGTGATTTAAAATGAGAAAAGCAAAAGAAACACAAACTTTTGATTTCAGACCTTTAGGACTGGCAATCAGAGAAGCCCGTGAGAGAGCAGGGCTTTCTCGTAATGATTTAGGCGATAAAGTGTTCTATGGAGAACGCCATATCGCAGATATTGAAAATGTTGGTTCACACCCTAGTTTTCAATTATTCCATGATTTAGTTACCATGTTCAATATATCGGTCGATGAATATTTCTATCCAGCAGAGAACGTCGTAAAAAGTACAGCTCGCCGTCAGATAGAAACCTCTCTTGATTTATTGAGTGATAACGAATTAAAAATCATTCAAGGTACGATTGACGGTATCTTGAACAGCAGGGAGAGCAAGAAGTAATCAGCTTCTTGTTTTCCCTTTTTGCTATTCTGCATTATCTATTTGCTGATCTGCTCCGCAGGTAACAAATAAGAGCCAACAATCTATAAGTCATAATAACCTACAAATTATCGGCTCTGCGTCTTTGCGTCTGGCTCTTTGATAATAGTTACTTTTCCATGCTTTATATTGATTAAAGTTTCCGTTTTGCACTTCGGACAGAACAAAGGAAAATTTATCAGTTCTGTATCTTCTCGCACTTTAGTTCGTGTCTTATTATTGCAAATAGGACATAATACCCATAATTGCTTATCCATAGCCCCCCCTTATTCTTTTAAGAAATTTAATTTTTGCTTTTTCGTAGTGATATAAACATATTTTTTCGGCGTAAAATGTCTATTTCCAAAATACCTTTTGAAATTTGCTTGCATCTCTGGGTATGTACTATTCATAAATTCTTCAATATCCGCTCGGACGTTAGCAAACAATAAACCCTCAGTCTATATGCAGATTTTAATCATTTATTTTATTGATTTAAAATTTTCAATATATAAGGAAACTTCGCCACATTTTGGACAAACTGCAACTTTAGGTTTTTCTACCGTAGTTCCAAAAACGCCTTTAGTAGTTATTCTAATACCATATCCCTGCATATCAACTTTAACATCTAAATTTTCGACCATTTCTTCATGACATCTAAGACATTTTCTCATAACAATACCTCACTAATTGTATTTTCTAGTAAAAAATGCTTTTGATAGAAGATAAGAACTGAAAGCAAGAGCTATAACTATTATAAAAGCTATGCCGATACTCAATTCAAAATTATCGACTACAAACCATAAAATAGAATTGTTAGTCACATTTGTCCAAACTGCCAATACAACAAGAATAATCACTAGAGTAAACATAACCGCAAAACCTGCATTAACTCCAAGTGAATAATTTGAAGGCAATACAAATGACAAAAATACTAAGGTTACGGCAAAAGAAGCACAAGCAATAAACATATAATAACCAAATGCAAATTGAGGGAATATAAAATATGTTATGGTATTAACAAGCAAAGCTACCCCAAAGCCAATACAAGTCATAATCAAAGCAACTATATATCTGCTTTTTACAATCGTAGTTTTTGAAACGGGTAGTGCAACAACATATTTCCCCCATTTCCATTGTTCGTCGCAAGTCGTTAAGGAAATTATCATTGTCATTATTTCAACTGGAATTAACAATAAACTAATGTAAATAGCTCCTGTCCCTTTTAAAAATAACATCAAAGCTACTATAATGAATATATCCATAATAATTCTAGTAATTCCATATTTTTTCTGAATTACTAATAAATCTTTCATCAATAAGCCTTTCATTGTAATTCCCCCTTTACGTAAAACAACATAATATTTTCAATAGTAGCAGGTTCTACAAGTGCTTTTGGAAAATCTTTTGCAATCTTGTTTCTATCACGAACAAGAACCTTATATTGATAATCTTCTTTTTGATAGGAAATAATTTCTGTCTTATCTAGCGTATCAAAGACACTTGCTCCACAACTTACAACACCATAGTTATCAATTAAGTCGTCTTTTAATGAGCAGAAAACTAACCGTCCTTTATGAATAAAAGTAATATAATCTGCTATTTTTTCTAAATCACTTGTAATATGTGATGAAAACAAAATAGAGTAATTTTCATCTTGCACAAAATCAATCAGTATATCAAGAATATCATCTCGAATAATAGGGTCCAATCCACTTGTTGCTTCATCTAATATAAGTAATTCTGCTTTATGTGAAAGAGCAACAGCGAATGCAAGTTTTACTTTCATTCCTTTAGAAAAATCTTTAATTTTCTTCTTTGCTGGTAATTCGAACTGTTTCAAATAATTACGAAATGCTATACTGTCCCAATTGGTATATATTCCCGACATATATTTTTCAATTTCTTTTGGTGTAAAAATATCTGGAAAGTGGTTTTCGTCAAATACAATTCCGATTTTATCTTTTATTTCACATTCATCAATTATGTGGTCTTTTCCAAAAATCAAAATGTTTCCACTGTTTTTCTTAATTTCGTTCAAAATACAATTTACTGTGGTCGATTTTCCAGCTCCATTTTCGCCAATAAGCCCCATAATTACACCTCTAGGAATGGAAAAACTTAAGTCATTTAATACAAAATCGCCATAATCTTTTGTAAGGTTTTTAACTTCTAAAATATTTTCAGCCATTTACTCGTCCTCCTCATATAATAATTTTAATAATCCAATCAATTTATCAAGGTTTATGCCACTTGCACGGGCTATTTCAATAGCTTCTACAAATCTATCTTCGATTTTTTTCTGTTGTTCTTCTATATAAAAATCTTGATTTTGAGCAGATACAAAACACCCTTTGCCTGCTGTTGTTTCGATAAAACCGTCTTTTTGAAGCACATCATAAGATTTTTGAACAGTCAATACACTTATATGCAATGATTTTGCAAGTCCTCTTATTGATGGTAGAGCTTCGCCAGCCTTTAATTCCCCATTTATAATCAATGCTTTTATTTGCGAAGAAATTTGTTCATAAATAGGTATGCTTGCATGATTATTGATAAAGATTTCCATTTAAACACCGCCTTGTTCTATACTGTATAGCCTATACAAGTACAGCATAATACTTCAAAATACAGTTGTCAATATTAAAAGGCTTGCAGAGCATAAAAATATGATACAAGCCTTTTACAATTATCCTACAATCTTCCAGTTACTATCCTTATGTAGCACAAGCTCATACTGCGATACTTGCGTTGCCTTTGTCTGATTATCAAGGAATTTTACAGCAACCTTAACTTTTACATTCTCCCCGTCTTTTGTAAAGATAGGGTTTACCAGTTCAGAATAAAGGTAGTCCCTGCCGATAGGTTCAAGCACATTCCCCGACACATAATAAGCAAGTTCGTTTTCTGTGGCTGTTGGGTACAACTTAAAGAATGTTTCCAGAAATGCGGTAGCGTCATTTGCAGTATCAGCGTCTACACTTGCGTCTGTTTCTGGTGTCTTTGGATCATAGTCTGATTTTTCGATTGCTGGTGCAAGAGTAGGGTTCTGAACGATTACCATATCCCCGTCAGCGTCTACATGAACTTTTACAGTATAGTGTTATTCGGTGAATTATTTTAATTAAAATAACAGCTATTTAGTCAAATAAAAATAATAAACATAGAAAAATAGTTAAAATAATTTGATAAAATGATAGGCAAATTATTTTAA
>JAETPY010000167.1 GCA_021770925.1 Erysipelotrichaceae bacterium
TTAATATAAGTAAGTATTACACTACCTTAGTTGTAAGACTTACCTCTATTTGATATAATTAAATTACAAGTGTCTCTAAGGGAAATGGAGTAATTTATGAATAAAAAAACAATAACTCATCTTTCTTTAGAAGATAGAAAAAATATTGAACTTGGAATTATTGAAGGCGGGAATTTGACAGTTAATTAAATAAAAAATTGATATAAGCATTGAGAATGCTTAATTTTTTTGTCAAATTTTCGTTTTTTCTCTTGCGTATTGTGTCGTATTGTTGTATAATACATATATCACAAAGGAGGATTGATTTTATGCGTTTATCATTAGTAAAATCTAAAAATACAGTTCAGTTCTATGTAATACAATCATACAGAAATAAAAATGGAAAAAATACTTCTAAAATTTTTGAAAAATTAGGTAATTTAGAACAAGTTACTAAGCGAGCCAATGGTCAAGATCCATTTGAATGGGCAAAAGAATATATCCATAAATTAAATATTAAAGAAAAAAATAACGAATTAGAAATCATTTTAAAAAAATCTACTTCTAAATTAATCCCTAAAAATTGTCAAACTTTTTTTAATGGTGGTTATCTTTTCTTAGAAAAAATATTTTATGAATTAGGTTTAAATGATATCTGCAATGAAATTAGTAGTAAGTACAAATTCGCTTACGACTTAAATAATATCTTATCAAGATTAATATATAGTAGAATAATATATCCTTCATCGAAATTAGCTACTTTTGAATTATCTAAAAAATATATTGAACAGCCTAATTTTGAATTGCATGATATTTATCGTGCATTGGAAGTAATTTCTAAAGAAACTGATTTCATACAATCGGAATTGTATAAAAATAGTTTAAAAATTTCTAAAAGAAATACAAATATTCTTTACTATGATTGTACTAACTACTTCTTTGAAATTGAGCAAGAAAGTGGCTTAAGGCAATATGGTCCTTCTAAAGAACACAGACCTAATCCAATTACTCAAATGGGGCTTTTTATGGACGGTGATGGTATTCCATTAGCTTTCAATATTACAGCTGGAAATACTAATGAACAAGTTACTCTAAAACCTTTAGAAGAAAAAATATTAGAAGATTTTAAATTATCTAAATTCATTGTTTGTACAGATGCTGGGCTTGCGTCAAATGCTAATAGAAAATTCAACGATAAAGATGAACGTGCTTTTATCACTACTCAATCAATTAAAAAGTTGAAAAAACATTTAATGGATTGGGCTTTATCTCCAGATGAATGGTCTCTTTCAGGAGATAACAAAAAGTACAATATTAATGATATTGAAAAAGATGATACAACTATTGAGCTTTACAAAGATAGAATATTTTTTAAAGAACGTTGGATTAAGGAAAATGGATTAGAACAAAAACTAATTGTAACATATTCTTTAAAATACAGAAATTATCAAAGACAAATTCGTAATTCTCAAATTGAAAGAGCAAAAGTTGCAATTGCTAATAAAAGTTTTAAACTTGATAAATCTAATCAAAATGATTTTAAAAGGTTCATAAAGAAAATCAATGTCACAGAAGATGGAGAAATAGCTGAAAAGAAAGTTCTAACATTGAATACTGATACAATTCAAAAAGAAGAAAAATTTGATGGGTTTTATGGTGTATGCACTAACCTTGAAGATAGTGCAGAAGAAATTATCAAGGTAAATCAAAGAAGATGGGAAATTGAAGAAAGCTTTAGAATAATGAAAAGTGAATTTAAAGCTAGACCAGTATATTTAAGCAGAGATGATAGAATTATTGCACATTTTACTACTTGTTTTCTTTCATTAGTACTTTTAAGATTTTTAGAAAAAAGACTTAATGAAAAATATACAACTTCTCAAATTATTGATACTCTAAAAAATATGAATTTTACAGAAAGTATTGGAAATGGATACATTCCAACTTATACAAGGACTGATTTAACAGATAATTTACATGAAATATTTGAATTCAGAACTGATTACGAAATACTTAGTAACAAGAATTTAAAAAATATTTTAAAAAATATAAAGTAAATAAAACATTACGCAATTTTGAAAAGCTAGAAGTGTTGATATACAACGTTTCTAGCTTTTAACTGTCAAATTTGAGATT
>JAETPY010000027.1 GCA_021770925.1 Erysipelotrichaceae bacterium
CCGATCGGTCGTAGGTTCGAGTCCTACTTCAAGCGCCATGGCCTGTTGGAGAAACGGTTAACTCACATGCCTTTCACGCATGCATTCACGGGTTCGAATCCCGTACAGGTCACCATATATAAATTAGTCCAGATTATCTTCTGGTTTTTTTTATGTTTATAAAATGGAAAAATATCACTAACAGTTATTTTGTTAGTGATATATGAATAAGCCCAATGCTATGATTAACCAAAATTCCTGCTATATATTTTAATAATGTGGTTTGATCATCAGGGTATTTTTTGTTATAAGAATTAATATGAAACATTCGATAGGAATTTTCAATATAGTTTAATAACCATAGTATTGATTCTTGAAAATTACCATGAAATATAGGTTTTTCGATAAGCGGGAAGAAACTGGTAGTATTTATTTCCTGGTAAAAGTAATCAAGATAACTAGCATTATTTTTACAATCAGCTGAAAAATTGTGCAATCTAATTTTTGTGATTTCATCTGGAGCGATAGTAAGAATTAGATCATATATTGCTGCAAGATAAAGCTGATTATAGATTAAAGTCTCTATAACTGAAGTATTCATTTTATCACCTAATACAGTCTATGCACATATGATGAAAAAATGAAAACAATTAGTTATTTGTTTTTGTGGTTATAATAAAGTTCTCGAGAAAGCTCAAAGATTGTTAAATCATGAAACTGATTATTTTTATATGCGTATTTTTTTAAAATAATTAATTTTTTAAAATTATTTGCTATAAGCACTTTTTGACTAGAAATATTTGTTGTGAATGTTTTTGCAGTTATAATGTTAATGTCATAATTTTTAAAAATATAATCTGTTATTAATTTTACACTTTTTTTCATGATTCCTTTATTCCAATATGGCTGTCCAAGCCAATATCCAATCTCACAACAATAACAATATATATCTTGGTTAAAAGTAACTGAGATAGCACCAGCAAATTTTCCGTTTATTTCAATAGCGTATTCTTGTAATTTTTTTGGATCAGCCTGCAAAGCACAAAGTAAATGTTTTTTTGCTGTTTCAATTGTATAGGGATAGGGAAAATTATTTTTTAAATTATTAGCAATATTAGGGTTGTTTGCCATCGTAACTAAGGCAAATTGATCACTTAGCTGATATGGTCTTAGTAAGATTTTCATTGTGGAAGAGGTTTATCCTTAGTAGTATATATTGCATACCATTTTATACAAGCTGGTTTAATATCAGCTTTTTTGATTATATTGAATATAGTTTTTGTTATGGTTAGCGATTGTATTTGAATAAGGGGGTTTAATATCCAGGTAATAATAGTATTTTTGTTAACTAGAATTTTTAATTGATTATTTAATCTAGGGTTATTAAGAAATATAGCTTTTAATGATATTTTTATATATCTTAAGATGATTTTTGATACAGTTAAATTAGATTTAGATAAAATATAATATCTCATCATATTTCCTCCTTTTTTAAGTGTTTTTATTATATAGAACTATGATATACTATATCAAGGGTCAGGTGATAATATGAATAGAAAGTTAAAGGTGCTTTGAATTTTTTTTAGTGAGATTTTTTGATTTTTGAATTAAGTAAGAAAATAATCTTTGAATTTGTAATAATAGAGGTGAATATTAATGTCTTATCAAATTATTAAAGCTTTTGTATATATTATTTCTGTAATGCTTTCAATGTGGGGGTTAAGTTGTTTTAATTTTGATAATATAATTAGGAAAGCTAAATTACGTGAGTTTTATTTGTTTTTTTTGATTGCATCATTGGCTTTGGGCTATTTGTTAGGATCTTTTATATTAGAATTTGCAACGATTCATTTTTAACATATTTTAAATTAATGAACATATAATTATGTGAGGTAATTATATGAAAGAGATAAGTGTAAAACTAGGGATTGTTATATTGATTGGAATTATTTTTTTATCAACGAATTATTATAGAACTAGAGAAGAAGTAATTCAAGGTAAACAGAGTAAAGAAGAAGTAAAGGTAGCAGTAACGATTGATGATAATGTTAATTATATAGATTTAGATGATTATCTTTTAGGGGTAGTTGCTGGTGAGATGCCTGCCAATTTTGAACAGGAAGCATTAAAGGCTCAGGTAGTAGCTAGTCGAACTTATGTCTATAATCGTAATTTAAGTGTTGATAATACTACCAATAGTCAAGTTTATTTAAGCGAAGATAAAATGAGAGAAAACTGGGGTAATAAGTATGATGAGTATTATCAAAAAATCAGTGCAGCAATTAAGGAAACTAAAAATGAGGTTTTAAAATATCAGGGTGAATATATTTCAGCTTTATTTTTTTCTTCTAGTAATGGGTATACTGAAAATGTAGAGGATTATTTTGAATCTAGTCCATTACCTTATTTAAGGAGTGTTGATAGTCATTGGGATTTAACGATTGATCCTAAAAATACACGGCAGGCTAGTTTCACTAAACAAGAATTAAAAGAAAAGTTTAATTGTCAAGATTTAGATTTTAATATAATAGCATATAAAAAAAGCGGTCGAGTAGCGACTTTGAGTGTTGGAGGTAAAAATTATAGTGGTCGACAGGTTAGAGAAATTTTGGGCTTATCTTCAAGTTGTTTTACAATTGAATATGTGAACAATAACTATGTTTTTACGACTAAGGGAAGTGGACATGGAGTTGGAATGAGTCAGTATGGTGCTCAGGGAATGGCTTTGGAAGGTGCGGATTATAAAGAGATTTTAAATCATTATTATACAGGAATTGAAATTGTAAATAATTAGTATAAACCTTGTTTTAGTGGAAACACTACAAATGAGGTGAAATAATGAAATTATTTATGAAGCGTAATCGACGAGTTTTAGTATTTAGTGCGGTAGTAATGTTATTTTTAGTTGGAGTTGGTGTAGTCCAATTAGTTTTAAATCAATATCAGCCATTTAAAGATACCGCTGTTGTAAAAGTGGAAGATAATAAAGAAGAAGATAAAACTGAAGAAGATCAGCCAACTGTAGCAACTGAAAAATTAGTAAAGCCCGTTAATGATGATGTTAAAATTGTAAAAAAATTCTATGATGCATCTTTAAGTGATGCTGAATTAGAAAAAGCATTAGTATATTTTGAAGGGGTATATCGGCCAAATTTAGGAGTGGATTTTTCTAAAGATGGAAAGTCATTTGAGATTAAGGCGGCGTGTTCGGGTACGGTAACTAAAAAAGACAATGATGCTTTACTTGGTTGGGTTGTAACCGTAACTAATGAAAATGGTTTTAGTACCACATATCAGTCATTAAGTGAAGTTAGTGTTGAAAAAGATGCGGTTATTAAGCAGGGTGATAAAATTGGAGTTAGCGGAGAAAATGTTTATGAGTCAGAATTAAAAAGCCATTTACATTTTATTTTAGAAAAAGATAATCAAGCTTTGAATCCCGAATCTTATTTTGATCAAGAAGTCACAAAAATAGCGGTATAATCAACCAAATGGCAATAATAAAAAAATTATTGCTATTTGGTTTTATTTTGTTTTTTACCTTGTAAATATCAAAAATCATGGTACAATAGTTAAGAAAAAATAAGGAGGACTAATGATGGCATTATCAAAAGAAATTGGTATCGATTTGGGTACAGCAAATATTTTAATTTATGTCAAGGGTGAAGGTATCGTTGTAAATGAACCTTCTGTAGTAGCGATAGATGATGAAACAAAAAAACCTTTAGCTGTTGGCCAAGAAGCTAAAGATATGTTAGGTAAAACACCAGGAAGAGTAAAAGCAATTCGTCCTTTAAAAGATGGAGTTATTGCAGATTTTAGAATTACAGAAATCTTAATTACTCACTTTATTAATAAATTAAATTTAAAAGGAATTTTTTCAAGACCAACGATTTTAATTTGTTGTCCATCAAACATTACATCAATTGAAAAAAGTGCAATTAAAGATGTTGCTGAAAGATGTGGTGCTAAACGGGTTTTCATTGAAGAAGAGCCTAAAGTAGCGGCAGTTGGTGCTGGCCTTGAAATTTCAAAACCTACAGGTAATATGGTAATTGATATCGGTGGGGGAACTACTGATATTGCAGTACTGTCTTTAGGTGATATTGTTACTAGTAGTTCACTTAAAATTGCTGGTGATGTTATGGATGAAGATATTATTAAGTTTGTAAAAGATAAATATAAATTGTTGATTGGGGATCGTACTGCTGAACAAATCAAAATGCAGATCGGTACTGCAATCAAAGGAATTAGTGAAGAAATTTTCGAAGTAAGAGGTCGAGATTTAGTAACTGGATTACCACATACAATTACAATTACTGCTGATGAGACAGAATTAGCTTTAAGAGAAACTTGTCAAACAATTGTAAGAGAAACAAAACATGTATTAGAACAAACACCTCCAGAATTAGCAGCTGATATTGTATCAAGAGGAATCTTTTTAACTGGTGGAGGAGCTTTATTAAGTGGACTTGATCGTTTATTAGAAAATGAGTTAGGGGTACCTGTATTTGTAGCTGATGATGCATTAAATTGTGTTGCTAATGGTTGTGGCGTTATGTTAGAAAATACACATTATGTAAAATAACATGAGATAAAAATCTCATGTTTTTGTTTTTAAAGTTAATATTTATGGAGCAGGATAGTTATAATTTGCTTTAATGTAAGTAAGTGTTTAAATCAAAAATAAAAAGATTAGAATAATGATTTTCGCAAACAGTAAAATTCTCTTTAAAAAAGATATTTTTGTTATAATTGGGATGAGTGAGGTAGAAAGATGACAAAAATACTTTTTTTTGATATTGATGGAACATTGATAGATACACAAGGTGGAATCTTTAAGATTCCTGAGGGAACAAAAAGAAAAATGAAGGAATTACAAAAACAAGGGAATTTGCTTTTTGTTGCTAGTGGTCGACCATATGCTTTTATTCCTAAGATGTTGACTGATTTTGGTTTTGATGGAATGATTTTATGTAATGGGGCTCATGTGGAATTACAAGGGAAAATTATATATCATCAGCCGATTAATATAAATTTGTTGAAAAGATTGGTTGATAAATTAAATAGAAATAATTTTGAATATATTATTGAAACAAAGCGTTATGCTTATTTAAATTCGAAATTTAGAGTATTGAATGATTTTTTTATGAGCTGTAATATTAATGAAAATTATTTGTGTGAAGATTTTAATGAAGATGAAGTATTAAGTGAATGTTTAAAGTTAGAGGCAAATATCCCTGTTAACTGTCAAAAGATGATTGAGGAAATGATTGAAAAGGATTTTAATTATGATAAACATGGTACAGATAATGCATTTGAAATATATTCTGATGTAATATCTAAAGCTATAGGAATGAGAAAGGTTATAGATTATTTTGATTTAGATATTGAAAAGAGTTATGCTTTTGGTGATGGTTTAAATGATCTTGAAATGATTAAAACGGCTGATGTTGGAATTGCTATGGGAAATGCGGTTGATGAATTAAAAAAAGCTAGTGATATTGTTTGTGATACTGTACAGAATAATGGTTTAGAAAAAATATTGATTGAATTATTTGGATAAAAATCTTAGTAGACTAAGATTTTTTAATTTTTGACTGCAGTAATAAAAAGATGAGTTTTATAAATTAATCTAATTTTTTATACAGGAATATTTTTTGGATTTATTTGGAATATTATATTTTCTTTTAATGATAAAATAGTTTATTTATCTTGTATTTTATTTTATAATAATTGATAATATACAAGAGATAGGAAGTGATAAGATGAATCCTAGTTTAATAATGTCTTTTGTCGTTACAATGATAATTTCTGCCTTATTAATTCCTATAGTTATTAAAGTAGGAAGAAAATTAGGAATTGTGGCACATAAAAATAAAAGAACTGTTCATAAAGTCGAAGTTCCTCGAATTGGAGGCTATGCTATTTATATTAGTTCTTTAATAGGAGCGGTAATTTTTTTAAAGACGGATCCACAAATAAATGCTATCTTAATTGCTGGATTTTTAGTTTTTTTTATTGGACTTTTGGACGATGTTCATGATTTGTCACCAAGGACTAAATTAATAGTTGAATTAATTGCTGCGTTAATTGTAATTGGATATGGAAATATTTATTTGAAAGGATTTGATTTTTTTCCTGAAAAATGGTTACCAGTAATTCCTGGAATGATTACTGTTTTATGGATCGTAGGTATAACTAATGCAATTAATTTGATTGATGGGCTTGATGGATTATCATCAGGTATTTCAATCATTGTCTTATTTACTATATCAATGACATCATTGACTAGTGGAAGAACCGATATTGCGTCGCTTTCATTAGTCTTGGCAGGATCAATTATGGGATTTTTATTTTATAATTTTTATCCAGCTAAGGTTTTTTTAGGAGATTGTGGAGCCCTATATATTGGTTTTATGATTTCGGTTATATCTTTGCTTGGATTTGGTTATAATGTTTCTACCTTTTTTACATTAGGAGCTCCAATAGTTGTTTTGATGGTTCCAATTATGGATACTTTAATTGCAATTATACGTAGAAAGGTTCATCATAAGAAGTTTAGTGAAGCTGATAAAGCACATTTGCATCATAATTTAATGTTTAAATTAAAATTAGGGCATCGTAAAAGTGTGATTGTGCTTTATGGGGTAACATTTTTATTTTCCTTAACTTCATACATATATTTATATGATCCAACTTTAGGAACAGTAATGTTTATTATTTTAATGCTTATTTTTGAATTGTTTGTAGAGCTGACAAATATGGTTAGCCGTAAATATAAACCTTTACTTACATTGATTAATGTTTTTGTTCAAAGTGACCGCTTACCAAAGATTAAAATTTTAGAACGATACAGATCTAAAAGATCTAAAAAAAGAGCTGTTATTGATCGTTTGGTTATTATTAGCTGTTTGTTATTGATAGCTGGTGGTAGCGGAACATATATCTGTTTAAATCAGGAAAAACCAGTAATTAAGGAAGAAAGAATTACACCATATACTAAAACTGGATCTAGTGAGTTGTTGAATGATATTTATATGCGTTTAGATAAAGCTTATCAAAATAAACTTTTAAATGAAGAATGTCAGTTAGTAGCTGCATATTTTGCAATTGATTATTTTACTTTAAAAGGAAAAGAAGATAATCAGATTGGTGGTCTAGATTATATTTATCCAAGATTACAAAGTGAATTTAATTCATTTGCATTGAAATCATTTTATACTTATAAAGAAGAGTATCCAAAATTGGAAGTCGAGGATTATGAGATTATTTCATTTTCACCATCTAAAGTTGTTATTGAAGGATTAGAAGATAATGAGTATTATAATGTTCTTATCTCATTAGAGTTTAATCGTGAAGTTGAGGGTTTGTTAAATAGCGCAAATATTGTTTTGGTTTTAAATAATGATCGTTTTTATGTTGTGGGGGTTGACAATGCTTAATTATAAAAGGGTTTTTAATGTTGATGATGAAATATGTCAGTTTCATTTGAAGCAAAAACAATATTATTTATTAGAGGGTATCGTACCGACTAAAGACTATCTTATAGATGATATGAAAATTCCTGAAGGTTTTGATGAGAAAAATCATTATATTTATAAAGTTTATTTTAAGGATGAAATGATTGCTTTGATAGATTTTCAGCAGGGATATCGTTTTTCAATGAGACATGATGATGAATGTCTTTGGATTGGATTGTTTTTAGTGGATGAAAGTTATCAAAGAATGAAATTTGGTAAAATGGTTATTGAACATTTAATTGAAGAATATCGTAAAAAATGCTGTTTGATTCAGTTGGCCTGTTTAAAGAAAAATGAGAAGGGAATGGCATTTTGGAAGAAATTAGGTTTTATAAAAATTGATGATTCGATGTATAAAGATTTAGAAGTTGAGATATTAGAAATGAAAATTTAAAAATATATTTTTATACTATTAATCAAAGTATTGAGTAAATCATTGAAATTTAAAAAATATTATGTTATTATATTCTAGCGATGTATCAAAGTATCAATTAGGAGGTATATTATGTTTGGCACTATTTTAAATGTCTTATTAGTAATAATATCAATAGCACTTATTATATTATGTCTATTACAAAGTGGTAAATCTGATGGGATTGTTAATGCCTTAACGGGTCAAAGTTCAAACTTGTTTGCTCAACAAAAAGATCGTGGAGCGGATTTAGTAATGACAAGAGTTACGACAGGATTAGCAATTGCATTCTTCATCATTGCCATCATTATTAGAATGTCATAATTAATAGGACTATTGGTCCTATTTTTATTTTTAACTTAAGGAGATGAGTTAATGGAAGATGTGATCTTAACATTGTTAAGTGATGATAATTATATGGAGCGTTCAATTGATTTACTAGCTAAAAAATTAAACTGTTTATCTAGTGAGAAATTTATAAAGTTAGTTAAATTAATGAACGAGTTAGAAGAAACTGGGAAAGTAGTTAGAAACAAATATAATCACTACTATTTACCTAATCAGTTTGGAATGGTTTTAGGAACACTTATAATCAATAAAAAAGGATTTGGTTTTGTAGCTGTTGAAAACCAGGAAAAAGATGTGTTTATTGCTCCAGATGCTTTAAAAGATGCTTTTAATAAAGATACTGTTTTAGTAGAAATCAATAAACACAGCGATTTAGAAAGATTAGAAGGTAAAGTGATTCGAGTAATTAAACGTGGACAAACTAGACTGGTTGGAGAAATAAAAAAAGGTAAACGGGATTATTATGTAGAAACTGATGATCCTAAATTTGATAAGCCTATTTTTGTTGATCACGCTCATTTACATGGAGCAGTTCCTGGACACAAAGTATTGGTTGAAATCAAGGTATATAAGCCGCAATTAAAGGGTGATGTGATAAAAATAATTGGTCATAAAAATGACCCTGGAATTGATATTTTATCAATTGTTTATGAACATGATACACCAGTTGAATTTAGTAAAGCTGTATATCAGCAAATCGAAGATATTCCTGATAATTTAGAGGAAATTGATAAAAGTGATCGTGTTGATCTTCGTAAGGAAACAATTGTTACGATTGATGGTGATGATGCTAAGGATTTGGATGATGCTATTTCGTTAAAGAAATTAGCTAATGGTAATTATTATTTAGGAGTTCATATTGCAGATGTTTCGTACTATGTAAAAGAAGGAACATCTCTGGATAAAGAAGCTTTTGCAAGAGGAACATCAATATATCTGGCTGATCGGGTTATTCCGATGCTGCCTCATAAGTTATCAAATGGAATTTGTTCTTTAAATCCGGGTGTTGATCGTTTTACTATTTCATGTTTTATGGAAATTGATCGAAATGGTGAGGTTATTGATCATGAAATTGTACCAGGAATAATTAATTCTACTGAAAGAATGACATATACTAATGTAAATAAGATATTAGATGGTGACCAGGTATTACAATTACAGTATGATCATGTTAAGGATTTGTTTTTCTTGATGCAGGAATTAGCTTTGATTTTACAAGGCAAAAAGGCTAAACGTGGAGCGATAGATTTTGATGTTAAGGAAGCTAAGGTTGTTGTAAATAATAAAGGTGAAACGACAGATGTAGTTTTAAGACAGCGTGGTGCTAGTGATCGTATTATTGAAGAGTTTATGTTACTAGCAAATGAAACTGTAGCCGAACATTTTAAATGGTTAGAATTACCATTTATTTATCGAGTTCATGAACAGCCTAAGACAAAGAAGTTAATGCAGTTTAGTACAATAGCTAAAATCATGGGATATACAATTAAGGGATCGTTAGAAAATGTTTATCCAAATGAATTAAGCAGTATTATCGAAGCTAGTAAAGGAACTCCAGAACATACAATTATTTCAACTTTGTTATTGCGCTGTATGCAAAAAGCACGTTATGATGATCAGTGTTTAGGACACTTTGGGTTGGCTGATGAATTTTATACGCATTTTACCTCACCAATTAGACGCTACCCTGATTTGATTGTTCATCGTTTAATTAGAAAGTATTTGTTTGAAAAACATATAGATGATCGAACAATTAGACATTATCAAGAAATAATGCCGGAAATTGCTCTTCAAAGTTCCAATCGAGAACGTGAGGCTATTGATATCGAACGTGAAGTTGATGATATGAAAATTGCTGAGTATATGGAAAAACATATTGGTGAAGAATTTGACGGAATTATTAGTTCAGTTACTAATTTTGGTTTCTTTGTAGAACTTGATAATACTATTGATGGTTTAGTACATGTTAGTGATTTAACGGATGATTTTTATTTTTTTGATGAAAAAAATCTTCGTTATATAGGTCAAAGAACTGGTAAAGTATTTAAAATGTCTGACAGTGTAAAAGTAAGAGTTATAAGTGCTTCAAAAACAGACAAATCTGTAGATTTTGAAATTGTTGGCATGAAATCCAACAAAAGGACAAGAAAAACTGTTATAATGAATACACGTCGGGATGATAAAAAGAAAAATAGTCATACTCGACGTAAAAGGAAATATGATAAATCACATAATAATAGCAGTAAAAGAAACGATTTTTATAAATTTAGAAGTAAAAAACGTAAATATCGTTAAATAAAAAAGGGGAAATGGACATGAAGATTATATCAAACAACAAAAAAGCTTATCATGATTATTTTATCTTAGATACATACGAAGCAGGACTTGAATTAAAAGGAACAGAGATAAAATCTGTTCGTTTAGGGAATGTTAATTTAAAAGATGCTTTTGTTCGAATCAAAGATAATGAAGCTTATGTTGAAAATATGCACATTTCTCCTTACAGCCATGGTAATCGTTTTAATCATGAACCACGTAGAACGAGAAAACTTCTTTTACATAAAAAAGAGATATTAAAAATTTCTAATAAATTAAAAGAAGGGGGCTTGACAGTTGTACCAACTAAGTTATACTTTAATACAGGAAGTAAAGTTAAATTAGAAATTGGACTTGCTCGTGGAAAAAAACTTTATGATAAACGTCAAGATTTAAAAGAAAGAGATTCAAAAAGAGAAATTCAAAAAGCTCTTAAGAATTATTGATCTGGGGGTGTCCTGGGTTCGACAGGTATATGTCTGACCTTAGCTGCAGTCGAAGGCATTCGTAAAATGCACCAAAAAATAACTGGAAACAGACAAACTAATTACGCTTTCGCTTAGTCGACATAGACATGAAAGCTGCCACTATTTAGCGTGCCTATAGCTAGATAACTGGTATCATAAATTCATAGGATAAGGATATCTATAGCTTAGATAGATATTTCGAAAATCTAATAAGCTCGTTAGGTGGAAAATTGCTCATTGATTGTAGCCTAATTAAATTTATTCAATGAGATAAACTGTAGAAGCTTTGGAGGGATTATGCTTGGACAGGGGTTCGATTCCCCTCACCTCCACCAATAAAAAGATGAGCACTTAGACTTAAATCTAGGTGTTTTTAATAAATACAAATGTTATAATTATTTTTGAAAGGATGGGATGATCTATGAATACTGCTTATTTAAGTAATCAAGGAAAGTATACTGTTTTTAAGTTTGGAAAATATTGCTTAAGATTTATGGCTCCCTATTCTTTAGAACGTTATGTTGAAGTCAAAGAATGGGATCAAGGATATCTTGTTGTTATGACAAAATATAAACATAATGATTATAACGAAGAAGAATATATTGATTTAATTCCAATTTTAGAAGATTTATATATTGATGTTAAGGAATTTTTAAAACCAATAAAGGAAGTGAAGGTGCATTATGATTGATATTAAAAAAATTGCTGATGAAGCCGATATGATTATTAATGGATATGCTTTTACAAGAACAGACAAAGGCATAAGAGTCCTCAATTTAAATTTTCCCAGTAGTGCTGCTTTACTAACTGCAACTGGAGATGTTCTAGAAACAACCATGGATGATATTGAAACAAAAATTGTTTGTGATTGTTTCATTCAAAATATGCAATATATGGAGGATTTATAATGCCGAAATATTATGAATTTAAAATAAATGGATATTATTTATATTTTACATCTCATTGTATTATAGAATGTATGCATGTTCATGCAAGTGATAAACGATTGACGGAAAGTGGTTCTGCCAAGTTTTTTGTTAAGAAAAATGGAGATACTATTATTCAAAATAGAGGAATTTTGAATGATAGAGAGATAAATAAAATCCAAAAATTTATTAAACAACATTATCAAGAAATGTATATGAAATGGCAACAATATAGTAGTCATAGCTTCTATAAAGATTAAGCATATAGTATTTATATATAGTTGAAACTGATAAAATATATATTACTTTTATCAAAGTGGAGGTGTTCGACATAAGGTTTGTTTGCTCCACCAGAAAGATAAAGTGATTTGGATATCATTGAAAAATATCGATGAAATCAAAGTCTTCATATAAATTTAACATTAAGAAAAGCCTTATTTTTGATGGGAGTCATTGTTAAAAATAAGTTTTTTTTTTTATAAAAGAAATGAGTAGAAATGGATATCACATAAATAAAATTAATTGTTAATAAAAAAGAGATGTAGTATTATAAGGCAAAGGTCAAAAGCTGGATAAATTGTAATTTATTTGAATAGGAGTAATTGAAATGAATATTGACAAACAAATAGAAATGTTATTAGGTTCAGATAATAAGAAAGCATATAATGTTTTAAAAGAATTGATAGAAATAAGTCAATTAAGTAATGATTTGTATTCATATTTTGATGTATTTATTGAAATGATGAACAATCAGGATAATTCTTATATTCGCACTAGAGGGCTTCGGCTTATTGCTTATAATTCTAAATGGGATACACACAATAAAATGGAATCTATTATTGAAAAATGGCTTGAACATATTGAAGATGAAAAACCAATAACAGCAAGACAATGTATTAAAGATACAGTTATTATAGCGAAAAACAAGCCAGAACTTATAGAAATTATTCTTGAAAGATTAGAAAAGGTCAATAAGATATACGATGAAAGTATGCAAAGTTTAGTCTATAAGGACAGACAAAAAGCAATTCATCAAATAAAACAATATACTTAGTAAATTCTAGTTTGTTGAGGAGTGTAATAGATGATTTTAAAAACAAAAAGATTACTAATTAGACCTTTTGAAAAAAATGATAATAACGATTTATATGAAATATATAGTGATACTAAAGTATGCAAATATTTACTTCATGATGCCTGGAATGAAGATAATAAAGTAAAAGAATTTCAACAAAAGCTTAAATACAACAAATTAAAAAAGGGAGGGAAGATCAATTTAGCCTGTGTTTTAAATAAAAAAGTAATTGGTGATATTTCAATTTGTTATACAGGGATGAAAGAAACAGTTGAAATTGGCTTTACATTTAATCGAGCATATTTTGGTAAGGGGTATGCTTATGAATCTGTTAGGGCAGTTGTAGAATATTTGTTTAAAAATTATGAGATTCACAGAATTCTGGCTAATTTAGATTCAAGAAATCTTTCATCTGCTAAGCTGTGTGAAAGAATTGGAATGCGAAAAGAAGCACATTTTATAAAAGATTACTGGAATAAAGGGGAATGGACTGATAGTTATATATATGGGATGCTTATTTCTGATTTATAGATAGAATTTTAAATAGAATTAAATAATAGTAGAACTAAATAAGATGAAAAACAGCAAACTGCTGTTTTTTTAAGTTTAAATTGTTGTCGTTGTTTTATAGCATATATAGAGTTTTATTTATTTTATTATTTGATGGGTTATAGAGTATTAGAATTTATAATTAAAACGAAAACATATTGACATTTATCGATATGTGTGCTAATTTTATATCGAAGAATATGAATGTGAGGTGATTGTATGGAAAAGGATTATGAAAAAGATTCTAGAATTTTTAAAGCATTTTGTGACCCAAACAGATTAAGAATTTTAAATATTTTAAAGTCTGGAGAATATTGTGCCTGCAAACTTTTGGAAATATTAGATGTTAGTCAATCAACTTTGTCGCATCATATGAAAATATTAACAGATTCAGGAATAGTTAATGTGAGAAAGGATGGGAAGTGGTCACATTATTCTTTATCAGAAGATGGAATACAATTAGCAATTGATTATCTTAATCGAATGAAATAAATAAAATGCCACCAAAAGGGTGGCAAAAATAAGCAAATATAAATCGAAAAATATCGATATAAGGAGAGGTCGTATGGAACAAATATGGTTATTTATTCAAAATCAGTTTCTAGGAATGAAATGGCTGAGTGATTTAATAAGAACGATCCTTACATCTTTAGGACTTGATATAACAAATCGTTTAGGTGGAAGTGTTCAGTTTTTTATTTATGATGTACTAAAAATCACTTATTTGTTGTGCTTATTAATTTTTATAATTTCTTATATCCAAAGTTATTTTCCACCAGAAAGAAGTAAAAAGATACTAGGGAAATTTCATGGAATAACCGCAAACATTGTTTCAGCTTTATTAGGAACGGTAACTCCATTTTGCTCATGTTCATCAATTCCGTTATTTATTGGGTTTACAAGCGCTGGATTACCATTAGGTGTTACTTTTTCATTTTTAATTTCATCACCTATGGTTGATTTAGGAAGTCTTGTATTATTAATGAGTATTTTTGGAGTTAAGATTGCTGTAGCTTATGTTATTATTGGCTTAGTAATAGCAGTTGCTGGAGGAACAATTATTGAAAAAATGCATATGGAAAAATATGTAGAGAGCTTTATTACGAATGCCAGCGCAGTAGATATCAGTTCGCCTGCATTGACTTATAAAGAACGAATATTATATGCAAAAGATCAGGTTATTGAAACATTTAAAAAAGTTTTTCCATATATTTTGGCAGGTGTAGGTATTGGAGCAGTTATTCATAACTGGATACCTGAAACCTGGATAGAAAGTGTTTTGGGTGGAAATAATCCATTTGGAGTTGTATTGGCTACAATTGTTGGAGTACCAATGTATGCTGATATTTTTGGAACAATTCCTATTGCAGAAGCTTTGCTTGTAAAAGGAGCATTACTTGGAACGGTTTTATCATTTATGATGGGAGTTACAACACTAAGTTTACCATCAATAATTATGTTAAAAAAAGCAATTAAACCTCAATTACTAGCATTGTTTATAGGAATTTGTATTATAGGTATTATTTTAGTTGGTTATTTATTTAATATATTTTCATTTATATTATTATAGACAGGAGATAAACAATGACAAATATTGTGAACTTTAATATGGTTGTTGAAATCAACCAGCTTTTAAAAGAAAAAGAAATTGAATATTCAATTCATGCTTTAGGTGGATGTACTTGTGCTGGTTTAAAACTAAGGCGGAACGGCAAAGAATATCAACTAGAAAAGATACTTGAAATCATTAATAATTATCTTGACCAAAAATGGATGAGGGTCAAACAAGATAAAAATGATCCGTATATATTAAATATTGAGTCAAAATTTGATTTTGAAAAATAAAGGAGAACATTATGAAATTATTTAAAAAGAAAGAGGAAAAGAAATGCTGCTGTCAATGTTCAGTGGATGAAATGAATCAAGTAGAAGAGGTAAAGAAAGAATTAGGAATTAAGATTTTAGGATCTGGTTGTGCGAAATGTAATAAATTAGAAGAAAATGTAAAAGAAGCTTTAAAAGAAGTGGATATAGAATTACCAATTGGACATGTAACAGATTTTGCACAAATCGCAACTTATGGTGTAATGTCAACACCAGCATTAGTCTTAAATGGGGAAGTTGTGTCATTTGGTAAGATATTATCTGTAGATGAAGTTAAGCATATTTTGAAAGTGAAGTTATAAAATTTTATGGAAAAGAAATTAAAGATTGCATTTATATGTGTTCACAATTCATGCCGTAGTCAGATTGCTGAGGCATTAGGCAAAAAATTAATGAATAATAAATATGATTTTTATTCATGCGGTACAGTAATAAAAGATCAAATAAACCAGGATGCTGTAAGAATTATGAAGAAAATCTATCAAATTGATATGGAAAAAACACAATACAGTAAATTAGTTACTGATATTCCTGAAGTTGATGTTGTTATATCAATGGGGTGTGAAATAGAATGCCCATATATTGGTAGAAACTTTGATGAAAATTGGAATTTAGCTGATCCTACAGGTCATAATGATGAATTTTTTAAAAAAATAATTAAAGAAATTGAAAATCATGTTATGAACTTAAGCTATTAAATAATTATATTGAGATAAGGAAAGATTGAATTAAGTTTGAATAAGCAGGATTTGGAAAGATCATATTTTTTAAGAAATTTTGTTTGTAAATGATGAGATATTGATAAAGATGATGTATTTTTAATTATTATCTAACTCAATGTGAAGAAAATAGTTTGTTTTATTATAAGATTTGAGCATATTTATTTTTTGAAAATGGTAATGGAAGAACAGTTAGATTATTGATTGATTATGAATTATTAAAAAATAAATTACTGCTTGTTATCATACCTGTTGATAAGAGAGAAGATCGTTTTCAATATATTGTTAATTATGATGAAAATATAATTAAGGAGTTAGTACAAGATCAGATATTTTATGTTTTTAGCAGATAATGATGCTGAAAATAAAAGAATCTTTATAAATAGATAAAAGTTAAAATGAAGACAGTTACTGTTAAAATTAGTATTGTCGAGGCATGCATTGGATATTTTTGTGTCTGCTGATATTAATGAGAAGTGTGATAGAGGCGATATGATAGAATCTAATGATTTAGATGTTTTTGTTAATGGTTAAATAAAAATTGCCTAGATATTATGGAAGTAAAGTGTGAAAAGGGAAGCATTGTTATTATTACTGGTTCATTGGGAATAGGGAAGATCACAGTATCATTCATCATTGTAAAAGAATCTAATATAGAAAAATCAATACATATGCATACAGATGATTTTTATCACTGTCTTAGTAAAGGAGCAATACCATCACATAAACAAAATTCGGTTGTTATTGAGGCTTTTTTAGAGGCTGTAAAGCGTTTCGTGGAAGATATGGTGTCATTATAGATGGTATTATTGGATCATGGTTGAATATCGTTAAAGAAAAATATGAGATGCATTATATCATTTTAAGAGCTGATAAAAAAGAAATTATAAAACGAACTGTTAGGCGTTTAAAACCAAATCAAACTACTAATATTGAATTAGTAGAAATGATTGGGAATAATTTAATAAACTTGAAATATTCGAGCCAAATGTTATAGATACAACTAATTTTTTAGTTGGAGAGACTATTTCCATTATAAAAGAAAAATAAAAAGTCAAACACTTATGTTAAAAAGATAATTTATTATTATGAATAAATGAAATAATTTAATATTACTCAAAGAGTAGTGAAATTTATAATTCTAGTTTGTAAGCATATTCAATAAAGAATCTGAAAAACAAATAATATCAATTCAAAAAAGAAAACATATTATAGTAATGAGGAGGGATAAAGATGTATCTCAATTATTATAATATGTATGATCCATATGATCAGGGTTATGAACTTAATGACAGAAAAAATGAATTACAACTAAATAGTGAGGAAATAATTACATTAAATCAAGCAATTTCTTTAATTAAGCAGTCTGTTGGAGATGAAAAAGAAGATGAAATGTTTTATAACATTTTAATTGAACAAGCACCTACAAATGAGGAGAAAGAAATTATAAAAAGTATCAGGGATGATGAAAGAAAACATAACCAGATATTAAGAAAATTATATTATGAATTTACAGGACAAATTTTACCTGAAGATACGTTATTAAATAATTCAGAAATTAATATGGATTATAGATCAAACCTGAAGAAAGCGTTATTTGGTGAATTAGGTGCAGTTGCTAAGTATAGAAAAATTTTAGGAACGATGCCCAATGGAGATAGTTATACACTGCTTATGTCTATTATGACAGATGAGCTAAGACATGCAAGTAAGTACAATTTTCTAATTAGTAATATAAAATAAATTATCAAGTATTCATTTTAGGTTTGATGGTTTATGGTCAATTAAAAAAGAAAATTCCATTTTTATAAAGAGAATGGAATTTTCTTATACAAAGTGGAATTATAGTCTACAAATATATTGATAATTATTTGATATTATTCTATATTTTTATTAAAAATAAGTGAGATATTTTTGATATGATTATTTATGTGATATAAGATCTGACTTTAATCTTACGTCATCATATTTATTATTTAGCTTACTGTGTGTATAGGAATTGATATGAGATATCATTAAGTTGATGTCTTTTTGATTATATGGAACCATTGGCTTTACTTTGGAAATGATTTTTCAGATTAGTTCATGATTGATTTTGCAGCTTCCCTTTTCAAACAGTGATGGAGGATGACAGTAGAACATATATGCTCTTCTTTTACCGTTTTTATCAAATTCGATAGCTCTAGGATTTGAAAATTCAGATTCATTGCCAGCCAAAATAGTTTTTTGAAAGATTCCATGCTCAAAGAATCATTAACATGATTGAAAAAATCAATTACATTATTTTTTTATTGGTGTATTCAGTGCATTATCTGATGATTAAAGTGTGGATACATCTTCTATGTATGTTTCTAAGGAAGTTCTAGCCTATACAGAAACCATTGAAAAGTATGCAAAGGAATATGTTGCCCTTATTCAGGCTGTAATGGTGCAGGAAAGTGGTGGTAAGGGAAAAGATCCAATTCAATCAAATTAATGTGGCTTTAATAAGAAATATCCTAAAAAGCATAATGGTATCACTGATTCTGATTATTTCATCAGGGTTGGTATTCAAAATCTAGCAAAATATTTGGCAAGTATAAAAGTAAATGAACCACCAAATACAATATATGTTTCGCTATTATTACAGGTTTGTAACTATGAATAAAGCTAAATAAACATAAATTTCAAGTTCATTAAAAAACCATGTATTTCTTTTAATAATATACATGGTAAATAAATTTATTTTTTTGAAATTAAATTACTAACATATGGTCTTTCACCTGAAAGAACTTCATCATAAAAGATGATAAAAGAGATATAATCAATAATCATTATATTGTTTATATAAACAAATAAGAGTAGTGAATTTGTATCAGTTATACTGATTTTTGACACTACCTATGAAAAACGGAGGTGATTGATATGAATACTTATGAAGCTGTTATGATGGTGTTAGCTATGTTGACATTTAATACTGCTAAGTTTGATTGTTAAATTGTTTTTTGTCATTATTGATAAGGAAAACAAAGCAAAAAAATAACTACCTCATGCGTCTGGTAAACTGTGTGGTAGTTATTTTTACAATACATAAATCCAAGGCATAACCGTTTAACGGCTGTTCCTTTTTCACTTACATTATAGTTTATGCAAAAATGAAAGTTAAATACTATAAAATTAAAATTTAATAATTCATGTAGCTATTCTAGAAATGCAAAGTAGTTTTTATTTAGAAAAATAAGCAAAGAATAACAATTTAGATGAAATAAGTTAAAAAAATAACTTGAGGTGAATTTATAGAAAAGGCAATTAGACTTTATAATGGAAATAAAATAGTTCGACTGTAAAAAATTAGTATCTGTCGATTGCATTATTTTCAGCATTAGCTGAAATTGATTCAGAAACATAAAAAAAGTAATAAGTTTTAAAAAGGATAATTTATTTTTGTGAGGATATTTTTTATGTTTAAAAATAAAATTAATTTATGTGATGAAGTATATACTAGCATCAATCTAGGGTATAATATATGATATTGTTATGGCAATGAAAAATTGAAAAAACGGAATAACTGATTTTAAAGAACTGGCAAACGATTTTTTTATTTTTTATAATGACTTATATATAGAATTAGGTAAGAAAATATATGTAATTTTACAATAATTTTTTTATGATGGAATAATTATTGTTAAAATGGGCTTATATAGACATGATTATTAATGGTTAAGGAAGGAGAGAATATCAGTGATTGACAATCGTATTTATATTGCTATTGATTTAAAATCATTTTATGCATCAGTTGAATGTATCGAACGAAATTTAAACCCATTAACAACAAATCTTGTAGTCGCAGATGCTAGTCGAACAGAAAAAACAATTTGCCTTGCTGTTTCTCCCTCATTAAAAGCTTATGGGATTTCTGGGCGAGCTAGACTTTTTGAGGTTATTCAAAAAGTTAAGGAAATCAATTATCAAAAACAAAGAAAAGTTAGAAAAAAATTAGGTGCTAAATCATTTAACGATGAAGAATTAAAGAAAAATCCCAATCTTTTAGTATCCTTTATAGCTGCAGTGCCAAGAATGGCATATTACATAGAGTATAGTACCAAAATCTATGATATCTATTTAAAATATATTTCACCAGAAGATATACATGTTTATTCTATCGATGAAGTTTTTATGGATGTAACAAGTTATTTAAAAACATATAAAATGACAGCTCATGATCTAGCAAAAACAATCATTAAAGATGTCTTAACAACAACGGGTATTACTGCTACAGCTGGTATAGGAACAAATATGTATCTATGTAAAGTAGCTATGGATATCGTAGCTAAACATACAGAGCCTGATGAAGAAGGAGTAAGAATTGCTCAGTTAGACGAGATGTCATATCGAAAACTATTATGGAATCATCAACCAATTACTGATTTTTGGCGAGTTGGTAAAGGTTATGCAAAAAGGTTAGAAAAGGAACAGTTATATACAATGGGGGATATTGCAAGATGTTCATTAGGTGATGAAAAAGACTATTATAATGAAGAATTGTTATATAAGATGTTTGGTGTCAATGCAGAGTTGCTTATTGATCATGCCTGGGGTTATGAACCATGCACAATTAAAGATATTAAAGCTTATAAACCCCAAGATAAAAGTATCGGATCTGGACAAGTTTTGCATGAGCCTTATACCTATGATAGAGCGAGACTGGTTGTTAAAGAAATGGTTGATTTATTAGCTTTGGATCTTGTTGATAAAAATCTAGTTACTGATCAAATTGTTTTAACTGTTGGCTATGATATTAAAAATCTTTCTAATAAATCATATTATGGTGCAGTTTCAACTGATAGGTATGGCAGGAAACTGCCTAAGCATGCTCATGGGACTGCTAATTTGAAGTTTCCAACTTCATCAACAAAATTGATAACTAAAGCTGTTTTGAAATTATATGATTCTATTATTGATAAAGGTTTATTAATAAGAAGAATTAGTATGTCAGCAAATCATCTTGTTGAAAGTGAATCTATAGAAAATAAGGAATTTCATGAACAGCTGGATATTTTTTCATGCTTTAATATTAATAAAGAAAAAATTGAAAAAGAAAAGGCTGAACTTAAAGAAGAACAACAGTTACAAAAAGCTATTATAGAAATAAAAAAGAGATTTGGCAAAAACAGTGTATTAAAGGGAATGGATTTAGAAGAAGATGCAACAACTATAGATAGAAATAAACAAATAGGAGGACATAAAGCATGATTAGAAATAAAAATTATAATGATATTATTAATTTGCCTCATCATGTATCAAAGGTTCATCCAAGAATGACAATGAGTGAACGGGCAGCACAGTTTTCACCATTTGCTGCCTTAACTGGTCATCACGAAGCAGTGAAAGAAACAGCAAGACTTGTTGATCAAAAATTTGATTTAGATGAAAATCAAATAACTATTATTAATAATCAGTTGAATTACATTAAAGAACACATAAAAGATTATCCTAAAATATCAATTACTTATTTTAAACAAGATGATAAAAAAATTGGTGGAGCATATATAAAGGTAATTGATAAAATTTTAAAGATTGATGATTATAAAAATTTTATTATTTTAGAAAATGGTATAAAAATTTTATTTGAAGATATTTATAGCATAGATGATGTTAATTATAAAAATTATTAAACTAATATTTTTTAAGTAGAATTAATGATATAATTACATTTAATAATAAAAAATAGATTTATTGAATTAGGTAAAGGTTGTTATAGTTGTTGAAAGATAAAAACTCGGTCAATCTAAATCTATTTTATCTAAAATAAAAAAAGCTATATTTATCAAGAGATTTGAGCAATTTATAAAATGAGACCGACCGACTTTTTACTATTAATTTACATATAAATATTATTTATACACACGAAAATCATTAAATATTTGTAAAAAGGATAAATATTTGATAGAATAGTTATAGATTTATTAGTTTAAGTACCTTACATATAAGGAATTGATACTCCTCTTACCACCTTTCTAGGGTGGCTTTTTTCATTTGGGTTTTGTTTAAGTATTTTACCTATAAGAAATTAACATATTTATATTTTTAATAGTTTTTGCTCAATATTTTTTGTGTTAAATAACATATATAAGGATTGAATAGAAATGATATTATTAATTTTTGATAAAAATAGAATATTTATGTAGTTTATAGTCAAAGTAGATAAAGGATACCCATTAGGTATCCTTAGATTTTGTAATCAATAATAAGTGTGATTTTTAATTAGGACTATTTGAAGATTGTTTATTTCGACATATTGATTGACGGACATAGTAATATCCTTTACAATTAAGATACCAATTAAGAAGGAGACAATTTATGAAAAGAGAGAAATTATCTTCACGTTTAGGATTCATTTTACTATCCGCAGGATGTGCAATTGGTTTAGGAAATATTTGGCGTTTTCCATATATGGTAGGTAAATATGGTGGCGGGGCATTTGTATTAGTTTATTTGTTCTTCCTGATTATTTTAGGCTTACCAATTATTGTTATGGAATATTCTGTTGGTCGTGGATCGCAAAAAAGTGTTGCACAAAGTTTTCATGTGCTAGAGAAGAAGGGGCAAAAGTGGCATTTGTTTTCATATGTTGCCATGGCGGGAAATTATTTATTGGTAATGTTTTATACGACTATTGCGGGATGGATGCTGGCTTATTTTGTAAAAATGTTAAAGGGAGATTTTATTGGATTATCTCCAAATGAAGTAGGTGATGTTTTTACAGCTTTACAAGCAGATCCAGCAGCTAGTATTTTTTGGATGATATTAATTGTTATCATTGGTTGTGGAATTTGTGCAGTTGGTTTGCGGCGTGGAGTTGAAAAAGTAACTAAGGTAATGATGGGATTGTTACTTGGAGTAATGCTTTTATTAGTTGTAAAAGCGCTGAGCTTGGATGGAGCTATGAAAGGTGTTGAGTTCTATTTAGTTCCTGATTTTAGTACTTTAAAGGAAAATGGCATTTTCAATGCAATTTATGGGGCGATGGGTCAAGCTTTTTTCACTTTGAGTATTGGAATGGGAGGCATGGCCATATTTGGAAGCTATATTGATAAAAAACATTCTTTAACTGGTGAAGGTTTAAGAGTTTTAGCGTTGGATACTTTTGTAGCGATTATGGCAGGATTGATTATTTTTCCTGCATGTATGTCGTTTGGTGTTGATGCTGGTAGTGGTCCAGGATTGGTATTTGTTACATTACCAAATATTTTTAATGCCATGGATGGTGGTCAAATTTGGGGAACTTTATTTTTTGTTTTTATGAATTTTGCAGCGTTATCAACGATAATAGCTGTTTTTGAGAACATTGTTTCTTTTACGATTGATTTATTTCAATGGTCAAGAAAAAAGAGTGTAATCTTAAATTTTATTATTATTGCTATTGGTAGTATTCCATGTGCGATTGGATTTAGTGTACTGTCTGGATTCCAGCCTCTTGGAGATGGAAGTGCAGTACTAGATTTATTAGACTTTTTAGTTTCTAATGTAATTATGCCATTAGGATCATTGGTATTTTTGTTTTTTTGCACTCGAAAATCAGGTTGGGGCTGGAAGAATTTTATAATTGAGGCTAATGCTGGTGAAGGTTTAAGTTTTCCTGAAAAAGCGAAATTTTATGTTAGTTGGATTTTACCATTAATTGTAATTTTTATATTTTTGTTTGGATTATGGGAAAAATTATTTATGTAATTAAAAAATTAATATAGATGTATAAGGAGTTAGTAATTTGAAGCTGATATTTCAAATTATTAACTTTTTTTATTTTATAAATATTAGAAGTAATTTGATAATGTCTAGTAGTAAATAATAATATATTAATAATTTTGAAATTGTTTTTAAGGAGGAAAAAAGTAATGGGATTGATTTGGGTTTATTTATTTGTTGTAGGAAGTTGTATAGCTAGTTTTGCAAATACTATAATTTATCGTTTGCCTAAAAATATCTCTGTTTTAAAGGGGAGAAGTCATTGTGAAAAATGTCATAGAAAGCTTTATTGGTATGATTTATTACCATTAATTAGTTATCTTTTATTGAAGGGTAGATGTCGTTATTGCAATGAACGTATATCTAAAGACCATTTTTTGTTTGAGTGTTTAGGTGGAATGTTATTTGTTTTGTGTTTTCACCATTTTGGTTTAACATGGGAAACGGTGATTGTATTTTTAATTGTGATGGTATTAATTGTAATTGCAATTATTGATCAGCAAACTATGAACATTTATTTATCTACAATTATATTTTTATTAGTTTTGGTGATTATTTATCAAGGTATTATTCAGATGAATTTAATAGATCTTTTATTAGGAGCATTGTGTATAAGTATACCCATGACTGTTATTAATGTAGTTATTCCTTCTAGTTTTGGTCTTGGAGATATTGAACTGGTAGTTATTTCAGGATTACTTTTAGGATGGAAAAATAATTTATTTGCGGTTTCTATTGCGATTGTTATTGGAGGTGTATATGCAGGATATCTGTTATTAAGTAATAAAGCTAAAATTGGAGAACATATTGCGTTTGGATTATTTCTAGTAATTGGAATTATAATTACATTGCTGTATAAAACAGAAATAGTAAATTGGTATTTATTGATTTAGTTTTTATAGTTTAAAAATAAAAATATTTTGTTTTTAAATTCATATCATAATAGCTGATTGTAGATTTTATTAGTAAATAAGACTGCTAAAAAAAGTATTAAATTTAGGTTTTTGTGTATTATTTTACTATAACTTGTATTATTTTACTATTATTAATGCGGTATAATATAAATAGATATAATTCATAGACCTTTAATAATACAATTTTACTAATATAAATCATTATTATGCCTAAACAATGAAAGGAGGTTAAATTATATAGATGTTTGGCATTTAGATAAAAATATGATATGAAAGGAAAAGATTATGGGAAAGTTAAAAGTTTTAACTCATAAGCAAATAAGAGTTAAATTAAAATGCATGGGATTGTATTTTTTAAGTTTTTTGATTACTATGAGCTGCTGTTTTAATATGAGTTCAATTGTTTTTGCAAAAGAACCAGTAAATGTAGCAAAATATGGTATTGCGTATGCTGATTCAGGAATTAATCCAGAAAGCCTTTTGAATGATGGAAATACTGGTAATCTTTGGATTGCTGGTAGTTCTAGCTGTCCTGTTGCTGCTGGAATTAAACTGGATGATATTTATGATGTTAATAGTGTTAAGATTTATTTTGAAAAGCAAAGAGATGAAAATCAAAAAATTAGATTCACACTTTCTTATTTAGATAATATCACAAAAGAATATGTGAAATTTTATGAAGGATTAAATCTTAATGAAGAAACAAATACATATGACACAGAATTTGTTTTCGATACACCTGTAAAAACAGATGATATCAAAGTAACGATTACAGAAAGACTTGAGGGAACAACTATTTGGCCTGCTGTTTCTGAAATTGAAATATATGCAGTAGATAATACCGGAAATCATGAAGGTGAAATTTCAAATGTTGCTTTAAACAAGCCTGTTGAAGTAAGTGCTGGAACTAATGGTTCTGTTATAACAGATGGTGCTACAGGTGCCTTTTGGGATGGTGGAGCAGCGCCAGCAGAATTTATTATCGATTTGGGGACGGGACATTTTATTTCTAAATTTAAAGCGTTAACATATTATGGGGATAATAGATATTATCATTATGAAATTTATGGAAGTTTAGATGGATTAAATTATAAATTATTAGCTGAAAAGGATAACAATAACGTAGCTGCTAGCAAAGGAGAAACTTATGAATTAAGTGAACCGGCTAATATACGTTATGTTCAGGTTATAATGACATATAATTCAGCAAATCCTTCTGTACATATGAAAGAATTCGAGGCTTGGGGTTATCCTGATCCAGATTATAAAGAACCTGAACCACCTACTTCTGATACTAAATTTCCAGAAAATATTGCTTATGGAAAACCTGCGAGGTGCCATGTATCAAACACTGGAATAGAAAAAGTAACAGATGGTTCTGATTCAACTTATTATGTTGGAGAATTTTATCCAGCTGCAATTGATGTTGATTTGATGGAAGAATATGATTTAAATAAATTAATCTTTAATTTCCCTGTAAAAGAGGGCAGATATTATTATTATACAGTATATGGAAGTAATGATTATTCTACTTTTGATGAAATTTATCAAAAAAGGGATAAAACATCAACAACATTAGATGGGGATATTATTGATTTATCAACTATAGAAGGATTAAAAAATAAATCATATCGATTTATTCGACTATATCTTGAATATTGTAACGATGGAGGAAGTGCTCGAGTTAGTGAAATTAGAGCTTTTGGAACGCCAACAGGAGAGAATACAGGAGAATTACGAACTGGATCAATTGAAGACGTTTTAGGAATTAAACCATTTAATGAAACAGAATATGCAGCTTTAATTACAGAAGATGAAACAATTGAAAATGTATATGGTATCATAGATCGTACTGTAGGAAGTCAGTATCGTGATTGGTTTAGTTTTGAATTAGTAAATAATTCAGAAAATGAAGATGATTTTTATGAACTTACAATGAAAGATGGTAAGGTTCATATAAGTGGTAATGAAGGTGTAATGCTTTCAGCAGGATTAAATTACTATTATAAAAATTATTGTAATGTAAATGTTTCTGAGCAAACAGTTCAAAATAAGATGCCTGAATCAATAGTGGCAGTCGTACCAGTTCGCAGAACAACGCCTTATAAAGTCCGTTATGCATTTAATTATTGTACAATGGATTATACATTTGCATTCTTTGGGGCAGAAGATTTCCAAAAAGAATATGACTGGTTAGCTTTAAATGGTGTTAATGTAGTACTTGATCTTGCTGGTCAAGAAGCTGTATGGATTAACTTTTTAATGAATTATAATTATTCTTTTGATGAAGCAAAAGACTGGTTAGCAGGACCTTCTTATTATGCTTGGCAATTTATGGATAATCTTGAAATATTTGGTGGTCCAGTATCTGATCGCTGGGTAAGTGGTCGATTAGAAATGGCTCGTGAAAATCAACGTTGGAAACGTTCTTTAGGAATAGACACTGTTTTGCAGGGATATGCAGGAATGGTACCAACAGATTTTGTGGATCACCAGCCAGATGTTGAAATTTTAAAACAAGGTGGATGGTGTGGATTAAATCGTCCAGATATGATTCGTACAGATGGCGCACTTTATGATGAATATGCAGAAACTTTCTATAAAGCACAAGAATGGGCATTTGGTGATACTAGTGATTATTATGCTGCTGATCCATTCCATGAAGGTGGTATTCGTCCAAATGATTTATCTGATGCAACCATTGCTTCGGAAGTACTTGATTCATTGTTAAAATATGATGAAGATGCAGTGTGGATGGTACAAGCCTGGTGGAGTAATCCAACAAATGATTTATTGAAAGGAATGGGTGAATATCGTCAAGATCATGTAATGATTCTTGATTTGACTGGATTAGAGGCTCCTAAATGGGATAAAACAAGTTATGGCAGTACAAACTTAGATGCTTCTGAATTTAATGGAACAGACTGGGTATGGTGTATGCTGGAAAATTATGGTGGTAATCCATCTATGGATGGACAGCTTGCTAAAATTGCTAAAGATATTCCAAATGCTTATAAAGAAGCACAACATATGAAAGGAATTGGTATCATTGCAGAAGCGCAGTATGATAATCCAGTTATTTATGATTTGATTTGGGATATGGCATGGGAAAGTGAACCTGTTGATATTGATGCCTGGTTAGATGATTATGTAATTAGAAGATATGGTAGTGAGAGTATAAGTGCAAGAAGAGCCTGGGATCTGTTAGAGGAAACAGTGTATAGAAGAAGTGGTAATACTACATATACATTAGCACGACTACCTGAAAATGTGGGTACACAGTCAGTCGGTTATAATACTGAAAAACTTGAACGGGCTTTAATGCTTTTATTAGAAGATTTTGATATATTAAGTTCTAGTGAAGCTTATTTATATGATTTAACAGAAATTATGAGACAGACCGTAAACAATTATGCAGTTGCTCAATACAATAATGTTATTACAGCATATAATGAAAAAGATTTAGAAAAATTCCGTATAGAAAAAGAAAAGTTTTTAAATGCTTTTGATATATGTGATGCAGTAGAAGGTACACAGGTAGATCAATTAGTTGGAGAATGGATTGGAAAAGCAGAAGATTGGGCTGCAAATGATGATGATTTTTCTAAAAATTCATTGCCAATGAATGCAAAGGCATTAATAACTACCTGGGCTGGTGCGGCTAGTGCTAGTGCATTACCAGATTATGCATATCGAAATTATCAAGGTTTGATGATAGATGTTTATAAGGCAAGATGGGAAACATTTTTGGATAAAGAAGAACAATATTTGATTGATAATACACCTGTAGATAGATTAAATCAATCACAGTATTTCCATTTTTATTGGGAATGGGTAATGAATACGCCTGAGTATACAAGAGAAGCTAATGACTCTTCTCAACAAATATATGAGGTGGCACAAAGAGTGCTAAATGATTGTTCGGTAATTGTTGAACGTCCTGAAAATGTAGGAAATATTGCACTTGATAAGAGAATATGGGCAAATGAAGAAAGAAATTCTCCAGGATCAGGTGGGGGATATGCTTCCCACGCAAATGATGGAAATCCTGATACATATTGGGATGGTGGTGAATGGGAAACAAATGATCCATGGATCATCATCGATTTAGAAAAATCTTATCTAATTGAAAAAATTAATATTTTACCATATGTTGCAAATCGTTATTATTTATATGATCTTTATATTAGTGATGATGGTGAAAATTGGGTTCAAATTGAGCACAAAACAGATCAGACAATTGGAACAAATGAAGGTGATACATATATATATGATGATGGTCTGCAAGCACGTTATTTAAAGTTAAGTGGTAAATATAATTCTGCAAATGAGTCTTTCCATATCAAAGAAATTAGGGTCTATGGAAATGATTATTTAGGTGAATTAACAGAAAAGATTTCTGAAGCTAAAGAAATAAATTTAGAAAGATATACTGCTGAAACTGCAAATCAATTAAAAGATGCTATAACAAATGCAGAAGCATTATTGAATAATAAAAATACAACAAAATCAGAAATAGAAAATGCTATCCAAATAATTAATACCGCAATAGAAGGACTTGAATTAGTTGAAATAAATAAAACAGCCTTACAAATTGCAGTAGATACAGCAAATACGCTAAAAGATCAAGGAGCTTTAGATAATGTTGTACCAGCTGTAGTAGCTGAATTTGAAACCGCACTTGCTAACGCTACAACAGTTTTAGCAGAACCTAGTGCTGATCAAACTACAGTTGACAGTGCATTCTATCGTTTAGCTAATGCTATTCATATGTTAGGATTTATCAAAGGTGA
>JAETPY010000028.1 GCA_021770925.1 Erysipelotrichaceae bacterium
TAAAAGAAATGATGCTTCTGTTTATTATATGAATAAGTTATGGTAACGTTAAATAGTTTTAATTTCATCAGATAGGTAAGGAGGGAAAATAAATTAAAGAAATGATAAGAAAGTAATCAAATATGAATTTGAGGCATCAAAAAAATTTCTTTTTGTTATGTTTTTTACTTATTATTGTAAGTAATGTGTAATTATTATATTTTGGGACAACGGGAATGAGTGATAGTAAAAAAGAAAATAATTTGAAATTAAAAAAGGGATATTGGTGGTGGTAATAATTGCTGGTTTATTCAAGCAAACAAAACGTGACAAATAGTAAATAGATATGTATTTTTTTAATGACAGATCGTTTATCATGCTTAAAAATAAATCCTTTAGTTAAGGAAGAAAAATGTTTTTATATAATATTAAAGTTAATATGACAATAATAAAATGATGATGGAGTTGACAGATTTTTATTGAATTGAGAAGAATTATCTAGTGAATTAAAAGAATTTTTTGCGAAGTGAGGGTGAAAATAAGATTTGTTATTAACCGAGGGTGAATTATTTGGTCATATCATAAATTGAAATGAATGTGTCTAATCAATGAAGATAGACAGAAAAGGAGGAAATTATGAATAGAGAAAATTTTTTAAAGTTTGATAGTTTTTTTTCAAAAATAGCATTTGTTTATATTGTATTGATTCCCTTTTTCTTCCTAGAAAGAAATAGAATAATATTTATTTGTTTCAGTTTACTGTTTTTTATAGAAAGACTAGTACATATGTGGTATATAAAAGATAATTTTTCTAAAACTAAAAAGATAGTTTATGCGTTAATAGCCATGATATATATTGCTTGTTCAATAGGTATAGTTATTGAGTTGTTTAGCTTGATTTGAAATATAAAGGGCTGATCAAAAGTCAGCTCTTTAATATTAATTAAGTTTTTAAAAATAATTTGAAAAAGGGAAATACGATTATGACAAAGAGAAATAGAATGAAGAAAATATTAATATTTTTAAGTTTTGTATTATGTTTTCAAATAATGGGATGTACAAAAAAGATAAATATTGATACTAAAACTGTTGTTTGGAGAATTGCTGCCATTGGTAATTATAAAGAGATGACAGCTGAAATGATTGAAATTTGGGAAAAGCCCCTTAATGCATTATTAAAAGAAAAAGGGGTGCAGTATCAAGTAAAAATTATTCCTTTTAGTAATAATGGAGAGAATAATCAGATTGTGGAGTTAACAGAACTTAAAAAAAGTAGACAACAAACAGATGTTATAACAATACTTCCAGAAGTAGAAGGAGATAAATTAACAGAATGGAATAATACATATAGATGTGCGGTTGATAATGAATTACTTATGGATTTAGATGATTGGAAAGAGGAAAATGGGAAGGTTTTAGAAAAATTTTTAACTGATTATGATTTTGAATTATCAAAAATAGATAACAAATTATATGGAATCTCAAGTAATGTTCCTTCTACATTTGGCATTATGTATCAAAAAGAGATCTTAGATGAATATGGAATAAATCCCGAAAATATCGAAAGTAATTTATTTGATAATATCGATTTATTGAATAAAGTAAAAAAAGAAACTAACGAAAAACCTGTTAAAGAGATGGGCTTTAGTGTTGGAAAGACAGGATTATGGACAGTTCCTCCAACAAATAATTTAGCGTGGAAAAAAGATGAAGGATTTATTTCATTAAGTAAATCAAAAGAGTATAAAGATGTATTGAATCAGTGGCTTTCTTTAAAACAGCAGGATCTAATAAATTTAGACGATGATGAGAGTGTTGTCCCATTTGTTAAGTTACCTGAAAAAAGTATCAGCAGATATGATAAATTTACACATTTATCAGAATCATCAAAAGATTATATTGTAGTGCCAGATGGATCTATACCAGATATGGAATTATATTGGGGCGATAATAAAACAGCAATTGCATCTTGGTCAGAAAATGTTGAAAATGCAAAAGATTTTCTTTTAAAATTATTTACAGATAAAGATATAGCTAATTTAATTCAGTATGGAACTGAAGGACAGGATTATGAACTTGATGAAAATAATCGTATTACAGTAACTACATCAAGTCTAGGTTTACGAATATCAGGATATCAGTATACAAATCCAAAAATTACTTATTCTTCTATTTATGAAGAAGATGATAAAGTTGCCTACTCAAATTGGTTTTACTCAACATATGGCGATAATTTTCCTAAAGGTTTTAGGTTTGATGCTGATCCTGTAATTGTGGAAATTGCTGCAACAAATGATATATTATCAGCATACTTTAATACTTTGACAGATAGTGAATGGACAAATAAAATATATGAGTTAGATATAGATGATTTAGATACTTTTTTAAAAGGTTTAAATGAAGAGCTTGATGATGCCGGAATGCAAAAAATAGTTGATGAAGCCAATCGCCAATATCAAAAATGGTTAAAGGAAGGTAAATAAAATGCTTGATTCGGTTAAAAAAATTACGATTATAATACTTTTATTTGTTTTCTTTATTAGTGGCTGTAGTACAAATACGGAAAATTCAAACGATGATAATGTGCAAGTATATGAACAGTTTGGAACATTAGAATTTTCGACGGATGATGGCTTTTATCATACTAATAATAGTGGTTATTTATATTTTTTTGATTATGAAAGTAAAAAAGATGTTCTTGTATGCAGTAAAGCTAATTGTAAAATGGAAACAGAATTAAAAGAAGATTCAGAAGCTTATATTGGCTCAGGTACTGGTTTTGTTTGTAATAATAAATTATATGTGATTGTTAAAAATGATGATATAGAAAAAAGATATTCGCTGGTTGAATCAAATTTAGATCGAAGTAATCAAAGAGAAATCGTTAAAATAAATAGTACTATGATCTTGTCATTTGCAGTGATTAAAGAGACAGCTTATTTTGCAATTGATGAAGTTGTTTTTACCGAATCGGAAAGTGGCGCAATAGTTGAAGAACCAAAGCATAATTGTTATCTTTTAGCGATTGATTTAAAAAGTGGTAAAGAGGAAAAATTAACGGAATCTAAAAATAATTTTAATAATTCCTTAAAAATTATTGATGCTGATGAAAATAAGATTTATTTAAATTATACTTATTTTGACAACTATTTTGATGGAACAAATTTTATAGATGTTAATGAAAATAACGAAAACTATGTATATGATCTAAAAACAAAAGAATTAACAGCTGTTTTGAAGGATAAATATATTATTAAAGGACAACTAAATGAAGATATCTTTTTAGCACTAGAAGCACAAAATTTAATAGCAGATGATTTTAATAGTGAAAAAATTTATACAATTTCAAAATATACTTTACCAGACTATAAAACTGAAATCATAGCAACAACCAAAGAATATCCAATTTTAAGTGAAGATGAATGGATATATCAAGAAGAAGGAACTGATCAATATTATGCGCTGGATTTAAAAACAGCAGAATCCAAAAAAATAAGCATGAATAAAATAGAAAATGTAGTCATATTTGGAGATGCGAAGGATTATTATTACGTATCATATTTAGAAGATGAAGAAATGAGACATGGCTTTATTTTAAAATCTGATTATATAAAAGGAAATAAAAAGATTATTGGTGCTTATTAGGATAGTTGATGAGTTGTTTATAGTTTTAATGATTTGTGGTAAATAAATGATTTTGATATGGGGATCAATAATTCCCCATATTTTATTTAACTAAAATGTTATCTAAGAATTGAAAAAAAGTCATTGTTTTGATAAAATCTTGTAAATACATGAAAAGGAGGGGAATTATGCAGCTACATTTTACAAAAATGGAAGGTCTTGGTAATGATTACATATATTTTGATGGGATAAACCAGGAAATTCCCATGAACAAAGAATTTATCACTAAGATCAGTGATCGTCATTTTGGTATTGGCAGTGATGGTATGATCGTGATCTTGCCATCGGATAAATATGATTTTAAAATGAGAATGTTTAATCTTGATGGCAGTGAAGCAATGATGTGTGGCAATGGGATACGCTGTTTTTCAAAATTTATTTATGATCATCAATTAAGTGATAAACATGTATTGAAAATTGAAACTAAATCAGGACTTAGAATAGTAGAATTGTTGTTTGAAGATGATAAATGTGTGGGAGCTAAAGTTGATATGGGTAAACCAATATTGACTTGTAAAGATATTCCATGTACTTATGATAGTGAAACAATGATTAATGAGACAGTAACAATTGGTAATCATGATTACCCTTTAACAACAATTTCGATGGGAAATCCGCATACAGTAACATTTGTAGATGATTTAGAGACTTTGGATTTAGAAAAAATTGGTCCTGTTTTTGAACATCATGAATTATTTCCTGAAAGTGTTAATACTGAATTTGTAAAAGTAGTCAATGATCACTATGTAAAAATGCGTGTTTGGGAACGTGGTTCTGGTGAAACAATGGCCTGTGGTACAGGGGCTTGTGCAGTTATGTATGCTAGTTATTTAAATAACTATACTAAAGATAAAGTTACAGTTGAATTACTGGGCGGTTGTTTAGAAATTGAATATATTGATGGTAAGATCATGATGTCAGGACCAGCTGTTAATGTGTTTGAAGGAACAATTGAAATATAGAAAAGGAGAGAAAATATGTTAAATAGTGCAGAAGAGATTATTAAATTTATTGGTGACGCTAAAAAGCAAACACCAGTAAAAGTTTATTTGAAAGGAAAAAATTTACCAGAAGCAACTGAATTTAAAATGTTTGGTGGTAGTGAAAGTAAAGTTTGTATTGGTGATTTAGATGTTATTAAAGCTTATATGGAAACAAATAAAGAAATAATTACTGATTCATATTTAGAACAAGATCGTCGTAACAGTGCGATTCCTTTATTAGATATGACAAATATTAATGCCCGCATTGAACCAGGTGCTTTTATTAGAGAACATGTTACAATTGGTGATAATGCCGTTATTATGATGGGAGCTGTAATTAATATAGGTGTTAAAATTGGAGAAGGAACAATGATTGATATGGGGGCTGTTCTTGGGGGACGTGTCGAAGTTGGAAAGCATTGTCATGTTGGAGCGGGAGCGGTTTTAGCAGGAGTTATTGAACCGCCTAGTGCAACACCAGTGATTTTAGAAGATGATGTTTTAATTGGGGCTAATGCTGTAGTTATTGAAGGTGTTCGAATTGGTAAAGGTGCTGTTGTTGGAGCAGGGTCAATCGTAACTAAAGATGTTCCAGCTGGGGCTGTTGTGGTTGGAAATCCTGCTAGAATCATCAAAGAAAAAAAAGATGAAAAAACTGAGGGTAAAACTCAATTAATGGATGATTTAAGAAAACTTTAGGAGATAGATATGGACGCTTTAGAACAAATAAAAAAATGGCGTCAGGAATTACATCAAATCCCTGAGCTGGGTTTACAAGAGTATAAGACTGCTAATTATCTTAAAGCAGAACTTATAAAAATGGGATATCAGCCAATCTCGATATTAGAAACTGGAATTTTAGTATATATTGATAATGGTTATGATAAAACACTTGCTTTTCGTAGTGATATTGATGCTTTAAAGATAAAGGAACAGACAAATTGTAGTTTTATGTCCAAACATGAGGGTTATATGCATGCATGTGGTCATGATGGACATATGGCAGCTCTTTTAGGACTGGCTAAAAAATTGAAAGATAGTCCTAATTCCTTTGAACATAATATTTTGTTGATTTTTCAGCCAGCTGAGGAAGCACCTGGTGGGGCAAAGCTGTTAGTTGAAGAGGGAATATTAAATAAATATCAGGTGAAAGCAATTTTTGGTTTACATTTAATGCCAACGATCGATGAAGGTAAGATTGCTTGTTGCCCTGGTCCTTTAATGGCTCAAAATGGGGAACTTGATGTTACTGTTATAGGTAAAAGTGCGCATGCGGGATTATATCATTTAGGAGTAGATTCAATTGTGATCGCTAGTTCGATTATTTGTCAATATCAAAATATTATTTCACGTATTATTTCACCAGTTGAAAGTTGTGTCATCAATATTGGTGAAATTAATGGGGGAACAGTACGAAATATTGTGGCAGATAAAACTACATTTAAAGGGACTGTTAGAACATATAGTGAATCAGTATTTAAAAAGATTACTGATACGATGCAGGCCATCAATCATGGAATGGAAGAGAGTTACGGTTGTAAAATTGAATTTAGCTGTCCACCGATGTATCCACCGGTTTTAAATGATTATGACTTATATCGTCAATTTATTAATTTAGTTGATAAAAATTATGAAGAATTAAAAGAACCTTTGATGTTAGCCGAAGATTTTGCGTTTTACCAAAAAGAAGTACCAGGAATTTTCTTTTATGTAGGAACAAAAACTGCTAAGTATTTAAGTGGTTTGCATACAGAAACATTTAATTTTAATGAAGAAGTCTTAGTTCAGGCAGTAGAATTGTATTACCGTCTTGCATCTAAGATTAAATTGGGGGATTAAAAATGAGTTATTATGATAGAGCTAATAATGCTTTTATGAAAGCATATGGTAGATTTGATGTTACTTTTGACCATGGAAAGGGAGTTTATCTTTATGATACTAATGGTAAAAAGTATTTAGATTTTTATTCAGGAATAGGGGTTAATTCATTTGGTTATGACTATCAGCCTTATAGTGATGCTTTAGCTAATCAAATACATCGTTTAATGCATATTTCTAATTATTTTAATAGTGTTGAAGCAATTGAGGCAGCAGAAGCAGTAATTAAAGCAACTAAATTAGATCAAGTGTTTTTTACTAATAGTGGAACTGAAGCAACAGAGGGTGCTTTAAAATTAGCTCGTAAATATTATTATGAAAAGCATGGCAAAGCTGATAGTGAGATTATTAGTTTGAAACATTCTTTTCATGGTCGTTCTACGGGATCTGTTACATTAACAGGAACACCAGCCTATCAAACAGCTTTTGGACCACTAATTGAAGGTGTTAAATATGGTGAAATTAATGATTTAGAATCAGTTAAAAGATTAATTACGCCACGCACTGCAGCAATTATTTTAGAACCTGTTCAAGGAGAAGGGGGGATTCATGTTTGCTCTCAAGAATTTATGCAGGGAATTAGGGGTCTTTGCGATGAATATGATATTGTTATGATTCTTGATGAAGTTCAATGTGGTATGGGAAGAACAGGAACAATTATGACTTATTTCCAATACGGAATTATGCCGGATGTTGTTTGTCTGGCTAAAGGAATTGGAGCTGGTTTTCCGATGGGAGCTTTTGTTGCAAATGAAAAAGTTGGTTCTGCTTTAAAGCCTGGGGATCATGGCTCTACATATGGTGGAAATCCAATAGCTGGATGTGCCTGTAAAACAGTATTTAAAATTATTGAAGAGAAAAAAATGTTAGAGCATGTACAAGATATTAGTGAATATCTGATTAGTAAGCTGGATGAATTAGTGGAAAAGTATGATTGTATTAAAGAACGTCGGGGATTAGGGTTGATGATTGGGTTAGAATTTGTTCATCCAATTAAACCATATATTCAAAAAGCTTTGGATAAGGGATTAGTTTTAATTACAGCAGGCAGCAATGTAATTAGGATGTTACCACCATTTATTATCGAAGAAAAAGACGTTGATGAGATGATCAAAATCTTTACTGAAGTAATCGAAGAAGTTAATAGTTAAATAATGTTTAACAGCTGTAATGGATCAATGTAATCCATTACAGTTTTTTTATCCAAAAAGAGACAGGACACTTATTTGTAAAGATAAAATTATTTAATTTATTAGAATTATGGATGCTGTTTTCTTAGTACTGGTTATTTATAAAAATCAAAAAATATACTATATGCAATAATCATTTACACAGGCTGTTATATTCCCTTCTATGAATGGTTAAAATATAAAATAGGAAGGTGGATATAGTTTGTGGAAATAGATTATAAAGCAATTGGGCAAAGAGTTAAAATTGCAAGAATTAAAAGAGGTATAACACAAGAAGTTCTTTCATATTTAATTGATATAACACCTGCGCATATGAGCAATATCGAAACTGGAAAAACAAAAGTCAGTTTGCCAACATTGATTGCAATTTCAAATGCGCTCTCTGTTTCTGTAGATGCTCTTTTGTGTGATAATGTATTAACTACAAAAGTAGTATTTGAAGGTGAGGCAAAGGAAATATTTAAAGATTGTGATGAGTATGAGATTAGATTGCTTGTTGAAATATTGAAATCAGCTAAAGAAGCTATACGTCGCGATAGAAAAGCAAGAAATCGATTTAAGATGTAAAGGTTAAGCTGGATTTTATTTTTATCCATATATTGAATTAATATTTATAATTTTTATTTAAAAAGAAGTAATTCCTCTTTTATATCAGTAAATGATAATAGGAGGTTTTAATATGCGAAAATATCCAATATATAAACAAGATAATAATTATAGCTGTGGGGCATATTGTATTAAAATGATTTTAAAATATTATCATTATGATATAAATACAAAAGAGATAAAAGAAAGATGTCGTTTAACAGGTGAAGGGATTAGTGTGTATGGAATGGTACGCTGTTTACAGTCATACCATTTTGATGTTAAAGCATATCAGTGTAATTTTAAAATATTATTAGATGAAGCTAAATTACCCTGTATAATTCATGTTATTAATGAAGATATGACGCATTTTGTAGTATTATATAAAGTGACTAAAAAGTATCTTTTAATTGGTGATCCCGCTAAAGGTCTAGTTAAATCAACATATGATGAAATAGAGAAAATGTTTACAGGAATTTGTATTTGTATAGAACATGCAGGAAGATATGTAATTGAAAAGAGTCAAAAAGATGTAGGGTTTAAAGAATTTATTATTAAACATTTAAAGACTAATTATCGATATATTATTGAATTATTAATAAAAGCAATAGTGATTACGTTTTGTAGTGTTATTAGTTCTTTTTATTTTCAGGGATTAATTAATATGGTTGATAAAGTTGATTATTATTTTATTGTGGGATTTAGTGGGGTTTTTATTGTTGTAGCAGGTATTAGAATCGTAATTTGTTATCAGCGAAAAAATTTAGAAGCAAAGATTCAAAAGATATTAAATTATGAATATGTAAATAGAACAGTTATTGATATGCTTTGGTTACCGTTTAAATATTTTAATTGTAATCAGGAGGGAATATTATTAACTAAAGTACAAAATTTATATGCTTTAAGTGATTTTTTTATTCATTTATATTTTGTTATGTTTATGGATTTGGTTTTAATGATGGGAATAATTATTGCATTATTAATATTTTCATTACAAATTGGATTAGTTGTAGTTAGTGTTTTGAATATAATAGCAATAGTTATAATTATGAAAATGAAGAGATTAAATGAGTTAAATAAGGGGATTATTACTAGTCAAGAACAAATGAATCAAGGATATTTAGAATACTTGAAGAATTTTTATAATAGTCATCAGTTTTTTTTGAAAAAGTTTGCTAAAGAAAAAGTTAATTATTTATTTGATGAGTATAATTATAATGTTTACTGGCGGGATAAATATTTAAATAATTTAAATCTTATTAGTGAGTTTTTGATTCAGGGGTTAGCTTTTTTAGTTGTTTTGATAGCTGGTTATTATTATAAGCAGGGATGTATTAGCGCTGGTGATATTGTTTTCTTTTATATGCTGACTACATATTTAATTGAACCATTATTTAGTTTAATTGCTTTTATTATCGAAAAAGATGAGGTTATGATCTTATATGAACGTTATAAAGAGATTATTCCAGATAGAAAGGAACGAAAATTAAAGATAAAAGGGAAAGTAAAAGAAATTAAATTTGACCATATTACGTATAGTTATGGATACAGTGAACCAATTATTGATCATTTAGATTTGGTGATAAAAGACTCATTATGGTTAAAAGGAGATACAGGTGCAGGAAAATCGACATTATTAAAACTTTTAATGAATCATGATGATCTAATTAAAGGAAACATCTTAATTAATGGTACACCATTAACTAAGATCAGTCCTAATTCATTATACCAAAAGATTATTTATCTAGATAAAGAGCCGGTTTTTTACCAAGAATCTTTACGATTTAATTTGCTTTTAAAAAATAATAAATTAAATTTGTTAGAGGAATTATTAAAAGAATTTGAAATGGACAAATTTATTAATCAGTTAGAAATGGCCATTGATGTGGATGGTAAACCTTTATCATCTGGTCAACGCCAAATTATGATGATTATTAGAGCATTATTATTAAAACCAGATGTTTTGATCTTGGATGAAGCTTTAAGTAATGTAGATGATCATAAGATGGAGAAGATTCTAAATTATCTTTATAATTATAGAAAAGAAATAATTGTAATCATTGTGGCTCATCAAACAAAATTAGTGAATCAATTTTATGATTATGCTATAATAAAAAACGGAAAAATTTATAAACAGGATGAAGATTAAAAAATATAAATAATGATTTGATAAAATTTTAAAGTAATTCACGTCATTTATCTAGTAAAAGATAGTAGGAGGTAAATGAAAATGAATGAAGTAATGAAAGAAACAGTTTTTCAAAATAACTTTGTTAAATTTAATAATGATTTGTTTTTTAAATATCTGCTTTCTAGAGATACACTTGAATCTTCGATGTTAAGAAAGCAACTGGTTAAACTAGTCACTAATCTTGACTGTAAGGAAATGATTGTTAAAAATCCACAGATTGATCAGGCTGCAGTTTTAGCTAAAAATATTGTGTTAGATATATGTGCGGTAGATGATTTAGGAAGAATTATTAACATTGAGATGCAAATGAAAGGCAGTAGTCAAAGTGAATCTAAACGGTTTCAGTATTATGGGGCTAGACTTTTAGTAGAACAAATTAATCAGGGTGAAGAATACTATGATCTTCAGCCAGTATATCAGATAATTTTTATAAATGAAAATGATGATCAGTTAATTAAAAGTTATGCATTTAGAGATTATGAAGGGAAGATGGAAAAAGGAAATTTAAATCACCGATATTATGTAATGATGAAGCACATAGATAAGATTTTAAGGGAAAAGGGAATAAGGAAATTAAATGATTTGGAAAGAATGTGCTATCTGTTTATAAAAAATGAATATACTGATATAATAGGGGAAGAAGAAAAAGATATCATAAGGATGGTGATAGAGATGTATGATGAGTTTAAAAATAATGAACCGATGTGGTCGCTGGCGAATCAGCTGGAACTAGCAAAAATTAGAGAAAGATCATTCAAGCTGGAATATGAAGCAAAAGAGAAAGAAGCTGTGGCTAAGGGAATAGCTAAAGGAATAGCCCAGGGAGTAGAACAAGGAATAGAACAAGGAATAGAACAAGGAATAGAACAAGGTATAGAAGAGGGAATAAAAAAAATGCTTAAGAAGCGATATCAAAAAGAATGCAGTCAATGGGTTAAGGGATTAAGTGAAAAACAGTTAGAGTTGATATATGATTATATTTTTGAAGAGACTGAATTTGAAAAACTAAAACAGCGAATAGATAAAGTTAATTAGAAGATATTAACGAGATGGGGTAATATTATGGAAATAGATTTTGCACTAATAAATGAAGTGAAAGATTTTAAAGAAAATTATCAGCAGATTTATATGGGAATCATTAATGAAACTGTTAAACAATTAGATATTAATGAAAACATTGAATTATCATGTATCTTAGTTGACGATCAAAAAATTCATGAAATCAATAAAGAATATCGTAATGTTGATCGCTCGACAGATGTGATTAGTTTTGCATTAGAAGATAATGAACAGTATTATGTGCCTGGAATGCCTAGGAGTATTGGAGATATTTTTATTTCAGTTGATCATGCAAAGATACAGGCTGATGAATATGGTCATAGTTTAAAAAGAGAAATGTGTTTTTTATTTACTCATGGCTTACTACATTTATTGGGGTTTGATCATATGGAACCTGATGAAGAAGCCAAGATGATTGCAATGCAAAAAACAATTTTAGAAGCATTAAATATTGGGAGGTAGAAATGAGATATCAGGAAATTATTGATAAAGCTTTTTTGGCATGTGAAAATTCATATTCGCCTTATTCTAAATTTAAGGTTGGAGCATGTGTTGAAATGAAGGATGGCAAATATTTTATTGGTACAAATATCGAAAATGCAGCTTATGGTTCAACGATGTGTGCTGAAAGAAATGCTGTTTATGGCGCATATTGTAATGGTTATACTAAAGCTGATATTAAGCTTTTAGCTATTGTTGCTGATTGTAATCTAATTGTTTCACCATGTGGGGCATGTCGACAAGTATTAATGGAATTGATATCTGATGATTGTCCAATTATTTTGGCTAATCGTCAAGAATATAATATAACTACAATGAAAGAATTATTGCCAATGGCATTTACAGAGGAAAGTTTATAATGTTTAAATCAGGATTTGTGAGTATAGTTGGTCGTCCTAATGTAGGAAAATCAACATTATTAAATTGTATATTAGAAACTAAACTGGCGATTATGTCAGATGTTGCTCAAACAACAAGAAACACGATTCAAGGAATTCATACTGATGATGAGGCACAGATTATTTTTATGGATACTCCAGGAATCCACAAACCACAGGATCGGCTAGGAAGTTTTATGAATTCAACAGCTTTAAATAGTATTTTTGGAGTTGATATAGTATTGTTTTTAGCACCAGCTAATGAAAATATTGGTCGAGGTGATAAATATATTGTTGAAAGATTAAAAGAAGCGGATGGACCTGTATTTTTAATTTTAAGTAAAATGGATACGGTTAGTAAAGAAGAATTAGTTGTAAAACTTCAAAAGTGGCAAACATTATTTGATTTTAAAGAAATTATTCCTATTAGTGCTAAAGATAATCATAATGTTGATTTATTATTGAACACAATTAAGAAGTATTTACCAGAAGGAAATATGTATTATCCTAAAGATCATTTGACCGATCATCCTGAGCGATTTGTTATGGCAGAATTTATTAGGGAAAAAATCTTATATTTTACTAGAGAAGAAGTACCTCATAGTGTTGCTATTGTAGTTGAAAGAATGGTTGAAGATGAAGATGGAGTTGAAATAATTGCGACAATTGTTTGTGATCGAAAAAGTCAAAAAGGAATTATTGTCGGTAAACAAGGTTCAATGATTAAAAAAATCCGTTTAAATGCGCAAAGAGAAATGAAGCGCTTTTTACAGGTACCAGTTCATTTAGAACTATTTGTAAAGGTTGAAAATAATTGGCGCAATAAACAAAAATATTTAAAAGAATTTGGTTATAACGAAGATGACTATTAATGGCGAAGAAAGTGTTATGGGGCTTGTGTTAAAAAATAAGGCTTATAAAGAAAATGATATGCTGGTGTGGGTATATACTAAAGATTATGGGAAAATGGCATTGATTGCTCGCGGGGTAAGAAAAATAAAGAGTAAAAATGCTTCGGCATGTCAGACGATAACATTATCTGATTTTGTTTTTGTACCTAGAACTGAGCTTTCAACTTTAATAAAAGCTTCATCAATTGAATATTTTCGACATATTAAAGAGAATATTGAATTAGAAGCATATGCCAGCTATTGTATTGAATTTATTTATAAATATACTAAAAATAATGATCCTGATGATGTATGTTATCATAATTTATTATTAGCATTAAAATATTTAAATACAGGGTATGATCCTAAATTAGTTTACTTATTATTTAATGCTTTTATTTTAGAAATTATGGGATCTAGTTTAGAAGTTGGACAATGTGTACACTGTAATAGACAAGATCGTATTGTGGGTATTTCAATTCATGGAGGTGGTTTTGTTTGTCAAGAATGCATTGGGCTGTATGATCGAAATTTAACGGTAGATGTTTTAAAGGGATTTCGCTATATTAATATTTGTAAATTAGAAAATATTGATAAGTTACATCTTGATAAGCATGTGATAGACCAGTTAATAGATATTATGGAAGCATATATTGATGAATTTACTGGATTGACTTTTCAAAGCCGTAAATTTATTCATCAATTCGATGAGTTATAATTTTAAATAAAAATATTTATATTAGAAGTTGTTTAGTGTGATTTGAAATACTAAGGCGTCACTATACACTAAAAATATTAACTAAATGTGAAATATAGACAAAAGTTGTGATAACTTTTGTCTATTTTATTTATTTTTTGTGATTTTGCGTATATAATAAATAAATATAGAAAGAGGGATAATTGTGAGTGAATTTTTACCAATAAATCGTCAGGAAATGGAAGCAAGAGGCTGGTTGCAGCCGGATTTTGTATATATATGTGGGGATGGGTATGTTGATCATCCTTCATTTGGTGCAGCTATTATTTGTCGTACTTTGGAAAGTCATGGTTTTAAAGTTTGTTTTTTAGCACAGCCTGACTGGCATGATGTTGAGGAATTCCGTCAGTTTGGTAAGCCAAGATTAGGATTTTTGATTTCATCAGGAAATATTGATTCAATGGTTAATCACTATACAGTTGCTAAAAAAAGACGCCATAAAGATTTATATACTCCAGGTAGTGAAGGATTTAAACGACCTGATCGAGCAGTGATTGTTTATAGCCAAATGGCTCGGCAGGCTTATAAAGATGCTAATATCATAATTGGAGGGATTGAAGCAAGTTTAAGGCGTTTAGGTCATTATGATTATTGGGATGATAAAGTTCGTAAGTCAATTATTATTGATGCTAATGCTGATTTATTATTATATGGAATGGGCGAAAATAGTATTATTGAAGTAGCTGAGGCATTGGATAGTGGTTTAGAAATTAAATATTTAACGTATTTAGATGGAACAGTATTTAAAACTAAGAATCTTGAAGATGCTCATGAACCAATTATATTGCCAAGTTATGAAGAAATCTGTAAAGATAAATTTACTTATGCAAAATCGTTTCAAATTCAATATTTGAATACTGATCATTATAACGCCAAAACATTAGTAGAACCGTATCAGGGCTGGTACGTAGTGCAAAATAGGCCTAATAGACCATTAACTCAACGTGAATTTGATCGTGCTTATTCATTAGATTATAATCGTACTTATCATCCACATTATAAACATATACCAGCTATTGATGAGGTGAAATTTTCACTGATAAGTAATCGCGGATGTTTTGGCTCTTGTAATTTTTGTGCTTTAGCTTTTCATCAAGGAAGAATTGTTCAAACACGTTCTCACGAATCGATTTTAGCTGAAGCAGGAAAAATGGTTTGGGATCCTGATTTTAAAGGATATATCCATGATGTTGGGGGACCTACTGCTAATTTTAGACAGACTGCGTGTAAAAAACAAAATGAACACGGAGCTTGTCCTGCTAAACAGTGTTTATGGCCTAAACCATGTAATAATTTAGAAGTAAACCATCAGGATTATAAAGAATTATTAAATAAGCTGAAAATGCTGCCAAATGTAAAAAAGGTTTTTGTTCGCTCAGGTATTCGTTATGATTATTTAATGTACGATAAAGATGACAGTTTTTTTAGAGAGCTGGTACAAAATCATATTAGTGGGCAGTTAAAAGTAGCGCCTGAGCATATCAGTGATCAGGTTTTGGACAAAATGGGTAAGCCTCGCCGAGGTTTATATGAAAAATTTGTTGATAAATATTATCGTTTAAATGAAGAATATCATAAAAAGCAGTTTTTAGTACCATATTTAATGTCGTCTCATCCTGGCTGTACATTAGAAGATGCCATTGAATTAGCAGAATATTTACGTGATATTCATCATCAGCCAGAACAGGTTCAGGATTTTTATCCAACTCCAGGTACCCTTTCAACAACAATGTATTATACTGGCTTAGATCCTCGAGATATGTCAAAAGTGTATGTGCCTAAATCAGCTAAAGAAAAAGCTATGCAAAGAGCTTTAATTCAATACCGAAACCCTAAAAACTATGATTTAGTATATGAAGCTTTAATTACGGCTAATCGTAGAGATTTAATTGGTTTTGATAAAAAATGTCTGATTAGACCAAGAAAAAGTAATTATCAGCAAAATTATTATCATAAAAATAACAGTAATCAAAAACGGAGGAAATGATTATGAAATTTAGTGAAACATTTACATCAACAACTAAGACACATGTAAATTTTGACATTTATCTTCCTACTGTAATGATTCGTTACAAAGCGATAATTCAGATTCATCATGCAATGGGTGAACATTTGGGACGTTATCAGCGTTTTGCTGAATATTTGGCTCATGATGGCTTTGTTGTAGTTGTTAGCGATTTTCCTGGACATGGAATGTCTTTATATAACTATGAACAGGGATATTTTGGTTTTGGGGATGCAACTAAAAATCTAATTGAAGATATGCATCGTCTTAGAAATATTATGGCAGCCAGATATCCTGATTTACCTTATTTTATGATTGGAAATGAACTTGGTTCTATTGTTTTACGCAAGTATGTATCAATTTATGGTGATTATGTTCAAGGATGTGTATTTATGGGAACCTGTGGAAAACCTAAACATGTAAACCTTGGAAGATTATTTTTAAAGGGCGAGATATTTTTAAAGGGGAATATGCATCGTTCTAAAATGGTTAAAAAAAAGATTATTAAAACAGATGCATACATAACAGCTGATTTGAATGAATTGGAACAGTATGAGCAGGATCCTTTTACTGGTTTTATCTATACCAATCAAGCTTATAATGATATTTTAAAAATGATTAAAGAAGTAATATCATATGATACTATTAAAAAAATACCTAATTATTTATCTGTTTTGATTGTTTCTGGTTTAAAGGACTCTTTTGGTCAATTTGGAAGAGGACCAAAATGCTTTTTTGATCAGCTTTTAAATAATGGTATAAAAGATCTTTCAATCAAGTTATATGAAAATAGTTATCATGACATTTTACATGATCAACAAAGATTAGAAGTATACAAAGATATTCTAGATTGGTTTAATGAGCGGACCTTTGTTTAGTACCCTTATAATTGGTTGACAAATAACTACTATAAGGGTATTTTATATGTGCATAAAAATAAATATAGATATTAATAAAATAGGTTTGACTATGTTCAAGTCTTTCATTGTTTATATATCTAAAAAATTAGTACATGAAGGAGTAAATTATGGCAAATAAAGACATGGATAAATTAGTAAATCATGCTAAAACTTCAGGATTTGTTTATCAGGGATCTGAAATCTATGATGGATTAGCAAATACTTGGGATTATGGTCCTTTAGGGGTAGAAATGAAAAATAACATTAAGCAATTATGGTGGAAGCGATTTATTCAGGAATCACCATATAACGTTGGATTAGATTCAGCAATATTTATGAATCCCAAAGTTTGGGAAGCTAGTGGACATGTGGGGGGATTCTCTGATCCTTTGATTGATTGTAAAGAATGTAAAACAAGACATCGAGCTGATAAATTGATTGAATCATTTGATCCAACTGTTCATAGTGAAGGATGGACAAGTGAAGAGACAGTAAAATATATTGAAGATCATAAAATTGTTTGTCCTAACTGCGGGAAAAGTAATTTTACAGATGTTAGACAATTTAAATTAATGTTTGAAACTAAAATGGGAGTTGTTGAAGATGCTAAGTCAACAGTATATTTGCGCCCTGAAACAGCTCAAGGAATCTTTGTGAATTTTAAAAATATTCAAAGGACAACACGTAAAAAAGTTCCTTTTGGAATTGGACAAATTGGTAAGGCATTTAGAAATGAAATTACACCAGGTAACTTTATTTTTAGAATGCGTGAATTTGAGCAGATGGAATTAGAATTTTTCTGTAAACCAGATACAGATTTAGAATGGTTTGAATATTGGAAAAGTTATTGCAAACAGTTCTTAAAAGATTTAGGTTTAAAAGAAGAAAATTTACGTTTTAGAGATCATGACAAGGAAGAATTATCTTTCTATTCTAAAGGTACTTGTGATGTTGAGTATAACTTTCCATTTGGCTGGGGAGAGTTATGGGGAATTGCTGATCGTACTAACTATGATTTAACACAACATCAAAATCATTCTAAAAAATCATTAGAATATTTGGATCCAACCACTAATGAAAAATATATTCCTTATGTAATTGAACCATCAGTTGGTGCTGACCGTCTATTTTTATCAGTACTTTGTGATAGTTATGAAGAAGAAATATTAGAGGACGGTGAAACGAGAATTGTGATGAAATTACTTCCTGCTTTAGCTCCATATAAAGTAGCTGTTTTACCGCTGACTAAAAAACAAAGTGATAAAGCAAATGAAGTGTACAGCATGTTAAGTAAGTATTTTAGCTGTGAATATGATGTAGCAGGACAAATTGGTAAGCGTTATCGCCGTCAGGATGCTATTGGTACACCGTTTTGTGTGACAGTTGATTTTGATACGATGGAAGATAGTGCAGTTACTGTACGTAATCGCGATACAATGGAACAAGAACGTATATTGATTGATGAATTAGTGGAGTATATTAGTAAAAAAGTAACATTCTAATAAGGAGGGATATAGATGCCAAGATTATCAGCAGAAAAAATTAATGAAATTAGACAGAGTGTCGATATTGTTGATGTCATTGGCAATTATCTTTCTTTACAAAAAAAAGGGCGTAATTATGTAGCTCTTTGTCCGTTTCACGATGATAGTCATCCGTCAATGTCTATTTCACCAGAAAAACAAATTTATATGTGTTTTGTTTGTCATAATGGTGGAAATGTTTTTACTTTTTTAAAAAATTATTTGAAAATTTCTTATCTTGAGGCTATAAAAATAGTTGCTTCAATGGGAAATGTTGATATTAGTGAATATCATCTTGAAAAAAGAGTTCAGCCTGTTGATCAAAAATTAGAACCACTATACAAAATGCATGCTGAAGCTAACAAAATTTATAATCATTATTTAAATACTAAGTTAGCTTTGGAAGCTAAAGAATATTTAACTAGACGTAAAATTACGGATGAAATCATTAATACTTTTGAAATTGGTTATGCTCCTAGTAATAACGTTTTATTAAAAGCATTTGAAAAAATGAATTTTGAAAAAGTGGTAATGTTTGAATCAGGTTTGATTATTGAATCTAATAAAGGTTATGATCGTTTTAATAATCGAATTATGTTTCCGCTGCATGATTTCAGTGGGCGTGTAGTCGGCTTTAGCGGGCGAATTTATCAGACCAGTCAAAATGAGTCTAAGTACATGAATTCACCTGAATCAGATATTTTTATTAAAGGTGAAATGTTGTATAATTACCATCGTGTAATTGAAGAGACTCGACAGGCAGGTTTTGTAATTATTACTGAAGGATTTATGGATGTTATTGCTTTGTATAAAGCTGGAATAAAAAATGCTGTAGCTATTATGGGAACAGCTTTAACAAAAGGACATATAAAATTATTGAAACGTCTTAGTAAAATCGTCTATCTTTGTTTAGATGGTGATCAAGCAGGAAAAAATGCAACTATTAAAAGTATTGATGTTTTATTGCAGGAAGACTTTACTATAAAAGTTATTGATTTACCAGATAATCTAGATCCCGATGAATTTTTAGATAAAAAAGGTAGCGATGAATTGAATGCTTTAATTAAAAAGCCAATATCGTCATTAGATTTTAAAATGAATTATTACTATGAAATGACGAATATGGACAATTATGAAGACCGCAAAAATTATTTAGAAACGATTGCTAAAGAAATAAGTAATCTTGACGATATGATTGATCAAGATTATTATGTCCAGCAATTAGAAAAAAAATCTGGTTTTTCAAAAGAAACAATTATAAAACTTGTAAATAATAAAACAGTTAATAAAATTAAGCAGACAAACAATTATATTCCCTATCAAAAAAGTGTTCATCTGATTGATAAATATGCAAGGGCAGAACGAGATTTATTATATTATATGATGAATGATAAAAATGTCGCAATTATGTATGAAGCAAAAGCTGGATTTATGTTTAATGATACTTATCGAATTATTGCTTCTTATATAGTTGATTATTATCGTCAAGAAGTTGTTTTAGAAGTTGCTGATTTGATTAATAGTATTGAAGATGAAAATCTTGTTAAAAATATAGTGGAGATATCACAATTGGAATTGCCAAAGTTGAAAGATACTAAAGCAATTGATGATTATATTAATATAATTAAAGAAAATACTGTAAGAGTTAAAATAGAAGAGTTGACAAAAGCTTTAAAAGATACTTTTGATCCTAAGCAAAAAGCTGAGATTTTAAAAGAAATCATAGCATTAAAAGATAAGGAGTAGTGTATGAAGAAAAAAAATGTAGCAGCTGTGTCATTTGATGATTTAAAGAAAATAGTTTTAAATGATGCAAAAAATGGAGATGGAATTTTAACCCAAGATCAGATTGATAATTATTTATCTACTTATGATTTGAATGATGATCTTGCAGAAGAATTACTAGAATTTATCGGAGAAAACGATATTATTATTTCCGATGATGGTTTAGACGATATAGATGTTGAAGATGATTTGTTATTAGCAGGGGTACCAGGCGATTTAGATGTAGATCTTGATTTGGATGACGATTTAGGTTTAGATGATGATACTCCTGATTTGGATTTTGCTGGTGATTTCGATATGATGACAGGAGATACACTTCATATGTATCAAGTTGCTGATGCTGATGCAGAAATGGATCAAAATCAATTAGGAAGTAATGTTAAAATCAATGATCCTGTAAAAATGTATCTAAAAGAAATTGGTCGGGTTGAACTGTTGTCACATGATGAAGAAATTGATCTGGCTAAAAAGATTTTAGAAGGTGACGAGGCTGCAAAAAAAGAACTAGCTGCAGCTAACCTGCGTTTAGTTGTTTCTATTGCTAAAAGATATGTTGGTCGTGGAATGTTATTTTTAGATTTGATTCAAGAAGGAAATATGGGATTGATCAAGGCAGTTGAAAAATTTGATTATACAAAAGGATTTAAATTTTCAACATATGCAACATGGTGGATTCGCCAGGCTATTACTAGGGCAATTGCCGATCAAGCAAGGACGATTCGTATACCAGTCCATATGGTAGAAACGATTAATAAATTAACACGAATTCAACGTCAGTTGATTCAAGAACTAGGCCGTGAACCAAGTGCTGAAGAAATTGCTGAAAAAATGGATGGAATGACACCTGAAAAAGTTCGAGAAATTCAAAAGATTTCATTAGAACCAGTTTCTTTAGAAACACCTATAGGTGAAGAAGATGATTCTCATTTAGGTGATTTTATTGAAGATGAGGGAGCGATGTCTCCAGATGATTATGCTGCAAATGAATTATTAAAAGATGAGTTAAATGAAGTTTTACTAGAACTTACAGATCGTGAAGAAAAAGTATTACGTTTAAGATTCGGTTTAGATGATGGACGCACAAGAACTTTGGAAGAAGTAGGTAAAGAATTTAGTGTAACTAGGGAAAGAATTCGTCAAATTGAAGCTAAAGCATTGCGTAAATTAAAGCATCCTTCACGTTCTAAAAGATTAAAGGACTTTTTAGATCGTTAAGATGAAATTGTCAAAAAGGTTGCAATTAATTGCAGATGTAATTATCAAATATAAACAGGGAAGTATTTTGGCTGATATAGGAACTGATCATGGTTATTTACCCTGCTATTTAGTAGAAAATAAAATTGTTGCAAGTGCCTATGCTTGTGATGTGGCTAAGGGACCGCTTGACTCCTCTAAAGAAACAATCAAGCAGTATAGTTTAGAAAACCAGGTTTTTCCAATGCTTGGCAGTGGATTAAATCCAATTTTAAATCGTAAAGTTGATATGATTAGTATTGCTGGGATGGGAGCTTATTTGATTTGTGAAATATTGGATGAACATCGTGAGTATTTAAGAAATGTAAAAGTTTTATTTTTACAATCCAATGCAAATAACGACCATTTAAGAAAATACTTATTTGCAAATGACTGGATCATCATTGATGAACAGATGGTAAAAGATGCAGGTCATATTTATGAGGTTATGGTTGTAACGGCGAGAAAAAATAAGGCTATCACTTATAATCAAAAAGATGAAGAATTTGGACCGATTTTAATTAATAATCAATCACCATTATTTAAAGAAAAATGGCAAAAACAATATCAGGTATATAAAAAAATCCAGAATACTTTATCTCAAGATCATCCCCGTTATCATGAAATAAATAATAAAATGAAAATGATAAAAGAGGTATTACATGATTGCTTATGATATAATTAATTATTTAGAAAATTATTTTCCATTAGATTTACAGCAGCCATGGGATAAGTGTGGAGTTCAAATAGGTGATATTTATCAAGATATTGATAGAGTTATGATTTCATTAAACGCTGATTTACAAAGTTTACAATTAGCTATTGATAATGGCTGTCAAATGTTAATTACTCATCATCCATTTTTCTTGGAAAAAATCGATAATTTAAGTTTTGATAATCATCATGGCAAATTTGTACAATTGGCAATAAATAATAATATTATTGTTTATAGTTTACATACTTGTTTAGATCAAGGAAAAGATGGAATTTCTATGAATGACTGGCTGATCAATGAATTAGATGTTCATGATGTAAAATGTTATGATGATATTAAAGTTGGGAAACAGGCTGTCTTAAATAAACCTTGTTTAACAAGTGAATTAGTAGCAAAGATTAAAGATAGATTTAATTTGCCAGTAAAATATGCTGGTAAGGAAAAAATGATTTCCAGTATTGCAATATGTGGTGGCAGTGGTGCTGAAGATATCGAACAGTTAGCAGGCAAAGTCGATGTGTATATTACAGGTGATACGAAACATCGTCATGCTAAATATGCTATAGATCATGATATTGTTTTGATTGATGTTCCTCATCACATTGAAGTGATAATGGAAAAAAAGCTTAAGGATTTATTAAAAAATAAAAATATTGATGTATTAACAGCCAATATAAAAGATTACTATACTTATTATTAGACGGTCATGATGATCGTCTTTTTAGATAAAAAGTTTAAAATTTTATTATTTTGTGTATAAACATTATTAAATTTATAGTGATAATTATGACAAAACTACTTATAAAAATGGTATTGAATATATAGTGGATGCTAAAGCAAGCAATGTTTAAATTAAATTAAGTTGTAATTTAAATCAAATGGAAAGAAATTAAGCAGAAATTGGAGATTGTTTGGCGAAAAAATCGTCAATGTCAACTATAATTTAATTTTCGTTTCTTAATTAAACATGTCAGATACATTACTACAACTAGACAGTAAAATTATAAAAAATATTTAATATGATCATCGATATGCTTTAAACTTTTGTATATATTCATATACTTTGGTATTTTGAAAGTAGGACGATTATGAAATATTTTTAGATATTGTTGATCAGGGAGAGGAGATTCATCGTATTTTAAATGCTTATGGATATAGTGGCTATGAAATAAAATAATATATTTGTAAATCAGGTTATTTTATATGGTTTAATATATAAAATATGGCTAGTTGTGGGGCAAAATACCAAATAAATGATTTGAAAATCCTCAAAATCTATGTAAAGAGCAAGTAGTCAAATGTTTGGTTTTTAGCTAAAAATATTAGTCATATAGATTTTCATAATAATTATAATATTAGTCTGTTGACAAAGTTAAAATTTGTGCTTTGTCATTTTTTATTTTATTTTTTATAAAATTTAAAGGTTATGTAGTATAGTAAAAAAATAATTTTTTTACTGCTATAATTATCGTTTTAGTTATAAAAAAATTATTAACATTAAAAATTTAAGATTAAAGATGTTTTATATGCTATTTAAAGAATTAGTATATTTTTTTATGAAGAGAACATAAATTGAAAAAAAAGTTAATAGTGATATAATAATTAATAGTGATATTATACTAAATTATGCTGATTTATAGAGGATAAATTATCGAGGGAGGATTATAATATGAAATTGAGACGAAAGATTGTAGCATTGTTATTAGTATTAGTGATGATAGTAATGATTTTACCAGCTCCGGTTTTAAATGTAAAAGGTGCTGATAATATAATTAATCTTAATGAGTTAGAACCTTTTAAAGGAAGAACAAAACAAGAGGTGGTTTTAAAATATCATAATACTAAAATTGATGAATATTATGATCATGGAATGGTAAATAGTTATTATAAAACTGAGCCTTCATTGGTAACACCTTATGCTGGAGGCGAATTAAAAGAAGAAGTGCACCAGGCAATGAGTGATATGGCAAATTATTATCGCTGGTTAGCTGGTGTTGATGAATATGAGCAGAGATCATTTCATAGTGATAGGTTACAGGCTGGAGCAGTAATTCAGAATTTATATTATAAAGCTGAGGGAAAGTTAACTCATAACCTGGCTACTGATTGGTCAAAACCTGATAATATGGATCAATATTTTTGGAATATAGGAGCTAATGCATATCATAATATTATAGCCTATAATTATACTCCTCAAGGAGCTATAGAGGGATGGTTTAATGAAGGATATGATATAGAAAGTAAGTCTTTTGATACGATAGGACATCGAAAAGCTCTTTTATCATATACGACTACAAGTGTTGATTTTGGATATGCTGGTGATATTGCATATGGATTGATAAAATCTCATGGAACAATTGACTTGCCTTGTATTGCTTATCCAGCTCCTGGAGTTTATCCAAGCAACAATATTGATCCTAAGGTTACAGCCTGGTCAGTAGAATTGAATACTAATGAATTAAGTTATAATTCTTTAAATGATGTAACGATTCGTGTCACGAATTTAACTACAGGTGAATCATACGATTGTACAAAAGCAAATAATAAATTGATTAAATTTGATAATCAAGAAGGGGAGTTAATGTTTGTTCAACCAAAGATTTCTACAAGCAGGTATGAAGACCCTTATAAAGTAGAAATTCTAGGATTGAAAGATAGTGGTGGAAATCCAAGTGTAATTGAATATCAAATTGATTTCTTTGATGTAAATAGTCTAGTCCCTTCTACTATTAATCATGTTAGTTCAGATTGTTTAAATGTATATACAGAAGCAACTGCAAATAATCCTTCTTTTACAACAATAGAATCGATTTTACCAGGACAAGTAACAATAACTACTGATATTAATCGAAAAGAAGTAATTGATCTTGAATGGCAATATAATGAAGCGACAAACGAATTTATGGTTAGACCAGAATCTTATATGTTCCCAGATTTAATAGATGATAATAATCATATATTAGAGAATTTTGCAATAAAATCTGAGACACAAAATATCGTAGATAATAATCGTATTGTTAATTATGCAGTAAATGAAAATGAAACAGTTAATATTGAAGTAAAACCATATTGGTTAGATGCTGATATATTTTATTGGTATAAAGTATTAGATGATGGAACAGTATCATTACTTGATCAAACATCAAAAGTATTAACTATTGAAAATGCTAGTATAAATGACGCTGGTCAATATTTTGCAGTATATAAATATAGTTATGGTTCAGATCTATATATGACTCCACTTAAAACATTAAATGTTTTACCAGCAAAAATACTTACAAATATAGAAGTGACCCCACCAGTAAAAACACAGTATTTAGTAGGTCAGAATCTAGTTTTAGACGGATTGAATGTAAAAGCAATTTATAATGATAATAGTAGTAAAGAAATTGAAATTTCCCAGATTCAAATTAGTGGTTTTGATACAGCAGCTCCAGGTAAAAAAATAGTAACCGTTACTTATCAAGGTAAAACAGCGACATTTGAAATTGATGTAATTGCAAAAGAATTGATTAATATTAAAGTTATGTCACCAGCAAAGGTGCAATGTATAGAAGGACAAGAGCTAGATTTAACAGGTGGAAAGATAACAGCTGTTTATAGTGATGGAAGTAGTGAAATAATAGACTTAATAAATAATGAAATTGAAATTATTGGTTATGATAAAAATAAAATTGGTAGTCAAAAAATTACAGTTATATATAAAAATGCATCAGCTGCTTTTACAGTTAATGTAAAAGCAAAAGAACTTGTAGATATTAGTATGAGCAGTTTACCAGATAAAGTACAATATGTTAAAGGGCAGGATCTAGAATTGGCTGGTGGAAAAATATTATTAAGATATAATAATGGAACTAGTGAGGAAGTAGATTTAACTGATTCTCAAGTTACAATAACTGGTTATCGAAAAAATAAAATTGGTAATCAGAATTTGATAGTACGTTATGGTAGAAAAAGAACATCGATGACGATTGAAGTGGTTGAAAAAGAAGTTACGAGTATTTTTGTAACAGCCCCTGCAAAAGTGCAATATCTTGAAGGACAGGAATTAGATTTAACTGGAGCAACAATAATTGCAACATATAATGATGGGAGTATTGAAGAGGGAATTGCTGTTACTGAGGATATGATAAGTGACTACAATAGTACGATTTTTGGAAATCAAACGATTACTGTAACTTATCAAAATCAAATATCAATATTTAATGTAAATGTTAAAGCTAAATCAATAGTTGGAATTGAAATGCTTGATAATCCATCTAAATTACAATATATAGAGGGACAAGAGATAGATTTAACAGATGGAAAAATAAAAATAATTTATGATAATGGTTCATATGATGAAGTAACGATTAAATTGCCGATGATAAGCGGCTATGAAAATAATAAATTGGGAAATCAAAGTATTACTGTCTCTTATGGTGAATTCACTACTCAGTTTACGGTTAAGGTAATTGAAAAAGCTGTTACAAAATTAGAGATGATTTCTTTACCTAAAAAATTAAGTTATGTAATGGGACAAGAGTTAAATGTTGAAGGTGCATTATTGCAAGTAGAGTATAATGATGGTGAAATTAAAAATAATATTATTCTAACTAATGATATGTGCAGTGGTTTTGATAGTTCTAGTTTAGGAATTAAAACGATTGATGTTAAATATGAAGAAGGTTTAGTTTCATTTGATGTTAATGTGGAGGAAAAGAAATTAGTTGATTTAAAAATTACGCCACCAAATAAAACTACTTATATTGAAGGAGAAATAATTGATTTATCTGGATTAAAGGCTGAAGCGATTTATAATGATGATAGTGAGGTTTTGCTTGATTTAAATGATGTTGTAATTACAGGATATGATGCTAATAAGACTGGTAAACAATTAATTACGGCTGCATATGGAGCTATAAATAAAGATTTTGAAATTATGGTGATAAATAAGTCAGTTGAATAAATTGAAATAACCTCACCATTAAAATTAGAATATGTAAAAGGATAAGAATTAAATCTTGATGGTATGGAAATTACTGCAACATATAATAATGGAGAAAGAAAAAATTAAATATTAATGATGTTGAAATTATTGGTTATGATAAAAACAAAATTGGAAAACAAGTGGTTAATGTGACATATCAAAATCAGTTTGCAACATTTGAAGTGAATGTGATAAAAAAAGTAATTGATTTAGATTCTATTATGTGTAATGTCAATATAAATCAAACTGGTGAAGAAGTTGATATTGAAGTATCATATAATGAATTAAAAACATCTTATCCAATTAAAATTGATGCTAAGACTGTTACTGCAATGAAATGGATTGAAGAACCAGATATTTTACAATTTAAAGAAGGAAAACCATTTGTCTTTAGAGGTAAATTAGAATTAACATATAATAATGGTAGTGTAGAAATTATTAACGTTAACAGTAATGATTTTATTATCCAAGGATATAACAATAGTAAAGTCGGTCTGCAAGTAATTGATATTGTATATAAAGGAACTAATATTTCTGTAAGCTAAACAATTGAAATATTACCTAAGGTATCTATAGGTTTGATAATCCAAACATTACCAGCTAAAACTATTTATGAAATGAGTGATGAATTTAAAATCGATGGTTTAGTAGCTGTGGTTGTTTATGATAACGATACAGTAGAGATGGTTCCATTAGAAAAATTAATTATTTCTAAACCAGATATGAATAAAATTGGAAGACAAAAGACCAATATTTCAGATGGAAAATATAAAACATCATTTGAGATTGAATTTATAAAAAGAAAAACAGCTCAGAATGATACTCATGTAGCTGTAAATACAAGTGATAATACGTCAATTGCAATTCATAGTGGTACTTTAGCACTAACATTATTGACAGCTGTAGTTTCTTTAATAAAAAAGAAAAAAGTAACAGCATCATAAATAAAATTAGATAAAAATATAATCTCAAAATAAATTTCTTGATAGATTATCATTCCATATGTAATTAATAGGATAAATAAAAAATGATAGATAGTTGGATTAAGAATATAATGATTAGGGTAGTTAATATGCGTATCGATAATGATTAAAGGAAAATTTAAATAATATAAAAATTAAAGTTTTTCTAATAACAGTATGGCTAGGAAATAGTTTTAATTAAAGAAGTTATTATTTGGTATGAATGCTATTAAAAAGTAGTTATAAAAATAGAAGCTTTGCAAAGCAATCTAAGATTTTGATTAAAAGAGACTATTGAATAATATGAGGTATTGTGATTCATGTTGGGTAATCAAATAATTTAGGGGGAAAGCCAAATTATTTGGTGGTCCAATTTAGGGGGCTTAAAAAAAGTCCGTTGAAATTTAGGGGGCAACTTTAGGGGGCAACCTAAAAAATGCA
>JAETPY010000168.1 GCA_021770925.1 Erysipelotrichaceae bacterium
CTTCCTTTTTCTTCTATTATAATGTCGTCAATTTTATTAATACAGTATCGTCACATTCATTAACACACTGTCGTCATTTGATTAACAGGGTGCGTGCAGCAGACTGAAATATTCAGACAAATGGATGCATATTGTTGTAAAGAACAAGAGATGATATTAAACTTTCAATAACTAAAGTGTTTTGTCACACTAAGCAACAGGAAAATTCTCATTTAACATTGGAACAATGTGAATATATTTTTGCAAGATCAGCGTTTTAATGTAAATTAATTAGTCATGGTGGATTTATGCTCCATGCTTCAGCTATAGTAGTTGGTAATAGTGCATATTTATTTTCAGCTTCAAGTGGAACAGGTAAGTCTACACATACTAAATTATGGCAGGAATGTTTTGGTGATAAAGCAGTGATTATTAATGATGATAAACCAGTAATCAGAATTTAAAATGGTAAGTGTTATGCTTACGGGACATCATTTAGTGGTAAGACTGATGAAAATTTGAATTTAATGGTTCCTTTACAGGCAATATATATGTTTGAAAGAGGTAAAGAAAATAGTATTGATTTAATTGATGTTAAAGAAGCAGTTTCTTTAATATTGAAACAGACTATTTTGCCAAGAAATCCGGTAATGGTTGATAAGTTATTTATAATGTTAGAAAATGTTTAAAAAAAGTACCAATTTATCGGATGAAATGTAATATTTCCAAAAAGCAGCATTAATGGCATATAGTAAGATGAAAGGTGATGAATGATGAAAATAAAATCAGGATTTATAATTAGAAAGTTAGCCGATAATTTTGTAATTGTTCCTGTCAATAACCAGAATAGTTTTCATGGAATGATTCAATTAAATTAAACTGGAGTGTTTATCTGGCAACAGTTATAAGATGATAAGAGTGAAGAAGAAGTATTAGCATTATTGTTGGAATAATATGAAATGACTGAAGAAAAAGCCAAACAAGATATTGTAGTTATCAAAAAATATTCTTAAAAAGTATGATGTTATTTTATATGAGGGTGATAAACTACACTATGTTTTAAAAGTTAATTGTTAGGAATATATTATTTGTAATGATGATCAATAAAAAAGAATTTGAGATTAATAATAGTTAGATTTTAGAAACTATGGGTGATTTTTATTACACTGATGTATATCCATATAAATTATATATAAGATTTTGGTATAGTTTTTTATTTTAAAAATTATATTATATATCCATAGTTGCTAATAGATTATTGTAACTATAAAAGGTTGTTATATGAGTGATAAAAAATCATCAAAATATATGAAAGAAGATATCAGATGAAATTATTTTACAAATCCGTCAAATTAATATTTAAACTAGAAAAACAATTCATGATACAGAATTTTGAAAGAGTGATGTTTTATAGGACAATAGTTTTTGTAAGATATATTTATAGTATTATGAGCAATATAAAAGGAAAATGATATCAAAAGTGTTAGGTAAATTGGGTGAAATGTTACTAGAATGGCTGTATGATAGCCTAATCGTGCCAAGAACAGTAAAACAAATCTAAATAGTAAAGTGTTATTAGTGTTTGTTTTAATGGTTGTATTTTTACATTGAAAATTTAAGCAATAGATATATTAGTAATAGTGATGTGTTTTATAGTTAATGATGTAATTAAATTATTAGCTGGTAAAAAATTTTATAAATCAGCATAATTATTTTTGTTTGAATAAAATGTTTTAATGATATTTATGGCTTTAACATGGTTATGAAAATTATTGTATCTTAAAGTTCTTTAGCTAAAGAATATTTTTGATAAAAAATTTATTATTTATTAAAAATATAAGTAATTCTCCTCTTTAGATTGTAAAAAATAGTAAGGAGGAAAAATAATGAACGACAATATTCAAGAAAACAGTATTGTTAGTTTTGGTAATGATTTGTTTTTTAAGTATGCTTTTTCTAGAGATAATGATATTTCTGTTGCTTTAAGAAAAAAACTGATCTATTTGATTTCGGGAATCAAATGTAAAGAACTGATAGTCCGTAATCCTGAAAT
>JAETPY010000029.1 GCA_021770925.1 Erysipelotrichaceae bacterium
TTAACGATCACAAAGACTTGAATAATCTCATTCAAGAATTAGACAATAAAACAAAGGGTTCTCACTAGTTGAACCCTTCTTCATTTTTGGTGACATTTTCGCTGAACGTTAACATAGCTAATTGAAAAAAATAAAAAGCTCCTACAATTTTTCAATAGTGGAGCTTTTTTGCATTATTTTGCTTAACTTAATACCATTGTGATTTCATCAAGGATTTTTAGTATCAATTAATCACCAACGTATGGTAATAAAGCCATTTGACGTGCACGTTTGATAGCAGTTGCTAACATTCTTTGATATTTAGCACTTGTACCAGTTACACGTCTTGGAATAATCTTTCCATTAGCTGAAACGAATCTCTTTAATAATTCAACGTCTTTATAGTCAATATAAGTAATATTATTTTTTGTAAAGTAGCAAACTTTTTTTCTACCCATTCTTTGTTTTCTAAATGCCATTTTATAAACTCCTTTCTTTAAAACTGAATATCATCTTCCATGATATCGTATGTATTAAGTGAATTATCAAATTCTTTTTCTAATTCAACTGTTTTCATATCATAGAAATTATCATTATTTTGCGGTTGTTGCATTTGCATCTGTGGTTGAGACTGTGCTCTTTCACGTGCTGCTCTTGTTTCTAAGAACTGAACACTATCACAAATAACTTCAACAACATACACTTTTTGTCCTTGGGTATTATCATAGCTGCGTGTTTGAATTCTTCCTTCAACACCAACTAAACTCCCCTTAGAACAATATCTTTCAACATTCTCAGCCGGTTTACGCCAAACAACACAATTAATAAAATCTGCTTGTTGTTGTCCATCTCTTGACGTATAATTACGGTTTACTGCTAGAGTAAATGATGTAACTGCGTCTCCTTGACCAGTTCTTCTAAGTTCAGGATCTCTAGTCATCCGACCAACTAAGACTACTCTATTTATCATCTACTACGCCCCCTACTATTTGCGAAGAGTTAAATGACGTAACATAGATGCGTTAATGTTTGATAAACGTTCAAATTCAGCAATATCTGCAGCTGTACATGTTGTATCTACAACTACATAATAACCTTTTTTTAAATCTTGAATTTCATAAGCTAAATCACGTAATCCCCATTCGTCAACGTTATCAACAGTTCCACCGTTAGCTGTTAAAATTCCTTTAAAGCTTTCGATCAACTTATTTCTAGCGTCTTCTTCTACGTCAGGTTTTACAATAAACATAATTTCATACTTGTTCATCTTTATACCTCCTATGGTCTATCGGCTTATCTTTTTAATAAGCAGGCAGTAAATATAATATTTTTACATGCCCAATTATAATAACACATCAATTCCATCAAAGCAATAATTTCTTTTATTAATTCATTATATTTATGCCTTATTTATTACTATTCACATCTTAAATATACCTCAAGAAAACCAAAGAACTTACATGCAAATTTTTGAAATAAAAATATTTATTAACAATTATAAATCATCAGGTGTAGTTATCTTAATATTGTCATAACTTCCTCTAACCACTTTCACTGCAGCATTCATAAAATGCTCAACTAAAGAAGCATCATCAGTAGCTATAAAATTATTAATTTTACCAAGCTCATAACATTTTTTAATCAAACTAGTTTTAAAAGCTTGTGGAGTTTGAGCCTGCATTAGCAATTCTCTAGGTAACGTTTCTACTACATTACCTCCTCTACACATTTTTATAGTATCTTTAACAGGAACCATCAATAAACAAGCATCATTATTCTTTAAACATAACAATAGATCATCTATATTTTTAATTTTTAGATATGGCCGTGCTCCATCATGAATTAAAACATACTGCTGTTTTACAGCTTGTAAGCCATTATAAACACTATCCTGTCGCTCTTTTCCACCAAAAACATATTCTATTTTATTCGATGTAACAAGTTTTTTTAAATCGCTTATTTCTTCATTTTTTGTTACTACAACTATTTGTTTACATCTTTCATCACTTAAAAATACTCCTATTGTCATTTCATAAACAGTTTTATCTTTAAAGCGATATAACATCTTATTATAACTTAAACCACTTCTGCTACCCTTACCAGCACATAATACAATTGCACTATAATCCATTTTTTCACATCCTTTTTATTTATTGTATCATTTAATCATTATCTTGAAAATAAACATTATTTAAGTATTTAATAATATACTTATTAATAAGGATGTGATTTTATTATAAAAAATATAATTGGTTTTATTTTAAGTCTTGGCGTCTTTTTATACGGAATGCACTTAATGTCATCAAGTCTTGATATTCTAGCAACAAATAAATTAAGAGATATTCTTTACAAATTAACCTCCAATAAATATCTTGGTGTATTAATAGGTACTTCAATTACGGCTGTTATTCATAGCTCATCGGCAACTACAGTCATTTTAATCGGACTATTAAACAGCCATCTTATTACTCTTAATCAAGCTACCTGGATTATTCTTGGTGCCAATATTGGAACAACCGTCACCGGCTTATTGATTGCTTTAGATTTAGGACAATCTGCTATTTATTTTTGTGGTATAGGACTACTTTTAATGTTATTTAAAAATAAATTAACCTATATAGGTCAAGTTATTATGGCTTTAGGATTAATTTTTTTAGCAATGGATGCTATGTCTATTGCACTTATCCCATTCCAAAACTCTCCCTACTTTATTGAGTTATTTGCAAAATTAAATAATCCCATTACCGCAATAATTGCAGGAACGATTTTTACTGCAATCATTCAAAGTTCGACTGCATCTGTAGGAGTCTTACAAACTATTTATCAAAAAGGATTAATAAGTTTTACAATGGCGACTAATGTTATTTATGGTCAGAACATAGGTACTTGTATAACAGCCTTATTAGCATCAATAAATGGTGATCCTAATTCCAAACGTCTAACTATCATTCACATTTTGATAAATGTAATTGGTACTATTATTTTTCTTGCCGCCTCATACTTTATTCCTTTCATCAATTTTATAAGTTCATTAACATCTAATTATATGATGCAAATAGCATATATGCATACCTTTTTTAATATTATTTCTACATTAATACTACTGCCATTTGATAACGGATTAATTTATCTTGCTTATAAAATACTTCCGTTATCTAAAAAGGAGAGATATGATGTTAGCAAATATTCTTGCTCTAATTAATAGTTTTGGTTATAAAGCCATTTTCATTTTAATTATGTTTGAAAATATTTTTCCTCCAATTCCTTGTGAAATAATATTAACTTTTGGTGGTTTTTTAACTACCATAACCTCCTTAAAACCTCTTGGGGTTATAATCGTTGCTACCTTAGGTTCATATCTTGGTTCTATTATTTTATATTTTATGGGCTATCTAATAAAAATTAATTGTCTTAATAAAATATTGATCTACTGTCATTTTAAGCCTAATGATCTTGAGCGTTCTATTAACTGGTTTGAACAGTACGGTAAATTTACAGTTTTATTAGCACGTTTAGTTCCAATTATTCGCTCTATAGTTTCAATCCCCGCAGGAATAACAAAAATGAATTTCTTTAGTTTTTCTCTTTATACTTTAATTGGTACTATTATTTGGAATACTATATTAGTATATTTAGGTATTATATTAGGTAACAACTGGTGTATGATTAGTAAATATATCAAGCAGTATGCTTTAATTATTTGTATTCTTTTTTTTATTATTTTAACAATTAAAAAAATAAAGCCATAACTTAAATTCTTCTTACTTTAAGTAAGTATGACAAGCTTCTCTTGTTACTAATATATCCCTGTTTTCTACTAATAAAAATAAACTTAGACCTTTTATCGGTCTAAGTTTTAAAATATAAAATATTTTCTAATTTCCTGCCTTTGCCTTACTTTGAAAATATTTATTTGCTTTTTTAATAATTCCTCGCCCTTGTAATTTCATATCATAATCCTTTAATATATTTTGAATATCTTCTTCTTTAACTTCATGATGTACATTTTTCCGGATAATCTTCTTTAAATCATTTTTTGTAAGATTTTTAAAATTAATTATTTCATCAACCCGACTTAATAATTCCTCACTAAATCCATAATTAAGCTTTTTGTTAGCTGTATTTTTTTTAAACCCCAATTTACTTTTTGTACTCCCTTGATTTGAAGTCATAATTATAATTGTGTTATCAAAATATACTTTTCTTTTGTGACTATCTTCTAAATATCCCTCATCAAATACCTGCAAAAATAAATTAATAACATCTTGACTTGCTTTATCAATCTCATCCAATAAAATTACACTTTTAGGATATGTCTGTAACTGACCTAATAATAAACTTGGTTTATCATAGCCAACATACCCAGGTGCTGCGCCAATAATTTTTTGAATACTACTGCTATCTTTATACTCACTCATATCTAAACGAATCAACTTTCGTGATAAATGTTTTGCTAACTGCTTAGCCATTTCACTTTTACCTACACCACTGCTTCCAGTGAAAAGCATTATTGCTGATGGCTGATTTTGGGTTTTATTTATTTTTAATTGGCTAATTATTTGTTCAACGGCTTCGCTTTGTCCAATTACCTGGTTATTAAGCTTTACTTTAATTTCATCAAAATCATAGTTATCATTTATTTTAATTGATGTATATTCTTCAATTACATCTTTAATAATTTGCTTTGTGATTATATGTTGCTGCTTAAATCTTGTTTTTACACAGGCTAAATCAAAAATATCAATTGCTTTATCAGGAAAAGTTCTATTTTTAATATAGTGATCAACATTATCAACAAGATATTTTAAAACTTCATCATCAATTTCAATTTTATGAAATTGTTCATAAAACAACTTTGTTTCCTTTAAAATATCAAACGTTTCTTCTTTAGTATTTTCTTTTAAAGTAATTATACTAAAACGACGATTCATTGCCTGATCTTTTTCAAAGTGTTGATAATATTCTTCAGTAGTGGTTGCGCCAATGATCGTTAAATCTTTTCTAGCTAAATAAGGTTTTAAAATATTAGCTGCATCTATTGCCCCTTCCGCACCTCCAGCACCGATTATATTGTGAATTTCATCAATAAAAATAATTACATTATCCATTTCTCTTACTTTATCAATTATTTTTCTTAATTTTTCTTCAAATTCACCACGATATTTGGTTCCAGCTACAATACTAGATAAGCTAAGTTCATAAATAATTTTTTTCTTTAATCCATCATTTACTTGTTTTTCATTAATTAAATAAGCTAACTTTTCAACTAATGCTGATTTTCCAACTCCTGCTTCACCAATAATTAGTGCATTATTTTTTTCCTTTTTACTTAAAATCATACACAGTTTTTCTAATTCTTTTTGTCTTCCAACAATTAAGTTTTCGCCCTTTTTTACCTTTTTGTTGAGGTTAACCAATGATTGAATTTGATCTAATTTAGTTTCTAATTCACTACTTTCATTTAACTGGTAAATAATATCTTCAAAATCTACTTTATATTTTTTTAATAATTCGTATGCTACACTTTCTTCACTTTGTAATAGTGCAATTGTTAAAATATTCAAAGTGACTTTGCTTTTATTTTGTTCATTTGTAATTTCAACTGCTGTTTCTAAGATATTTTTTACAGCTTCACTATATTCCATATAAAAAGGTTGATCATTATTTGTCCCAAACAACCTTTTTATATCCTCATATATATTTTTATCATTAACATTATATTTTTTTACTAACTCTTTTAATTTCGAGTCGCCTATTTTTAATAATGATAACAATAAGTGTTCACTACCTACATTATTATGACCTAAATCAAAAGCAATACTTTCTCCTACAACAATTGCTTTTTGGGCTTGTTCATCAAATTTTGTTAACATGTTTCACCTCTAATTTTATTATATGTTTAACACATTAAATTATTAACGAATCAGTTTATTTTAAACATAAATCAGTTCCCTTTTAAAAACTACTAATAATTTATTAAATTTTGTTTCATTACTTTTATATCTATTTAGCTATTTAAATAAAAAAAGGCTATTAACGCCCTTTAACAAACTAAAATAATATATCTTTTAATTCTATCATGAAAAAAGTTCTGCAAAAAATGATTTTTTCTTTATTTCTTTACTGCTTGTACAATAACTAGCCTTTAATGTGCCTGTAAGTGATTTCCCTTTACCTTTACCTAAAACAATTTTATATTCCCCATTATAATAACTGGCTTGATAATCTTTTTGGTGGTCTGCTAATACTTGATCAATATCATCAACACTTTTAATCCAATTACGATAATCATTAATTAAATCGTCTTTTATTTTATACATTTCTTTAATATCTTTTTCACTGTTACTATTTGCAATTATTTTATATTTAGGATTATTACTTGATGCATCAACGCTTACTAAATTCATTAAAATTAATACAATAACGATTATTTTTTTCATATCAGTTCACCTCAAGTTCATTATTACCAACTATGATAAAAGTATACAAAAAAATAATTAAAAAGAGGAATTTTTATGACCGATAGAATTATGCAAAAAGAAATAATAAGTGATCCTTTTTCATCAATGAATATTGATGAAGAAATAACGGATACACTACAAGAATTTTTAACTTTACAACAGGTTTATGATGCAGGAATCAAAGAAATAAAAACTAAATTAGAAATTCTTGATGATGAATTTAAGGTCAAACACGATTATAATCCTATTCATCATATGGAATACCGTTTAAAATCTGTAAAAAGTATTTTAGGCAAACTAGAAAAAAGAGGGTTAGAAATCTCATTAGAATCAATTATAATCAACTTGACAGATATAGCTGGGGTAAGGGTAATCTGTAACTACGTTAGTGATGTCTATAAAATTGCTGATCTACTCATCAAACAAAGTGATATTAAATTGATAAAGAAAAAAGATTATATAAAACAGCCAAAAGAAAATGGTTATCGTAGTTTACATTTAGTAGTTGAAGTACCTATTTTCTTAGCTGAAAAAGTACAGCCAATTCCAGTAGAAATTCAAATTAGAACAATAGCTATGGATTTTTGGGCTAGTCTTGAACATCATTTACGTTACAAAGCTGATAACGAAGTTCCTGATGGGGTGCGTGATGAATTAATTGATTGTGCTAAAATAATTTCACATTTAGACTATAAAATGCAAGGGATTCATGATGAGCTAAATAAACCCGAAAAGAAAATATAATTAATCATATCAATAATCTGTACCTATAAAATATTATAATTTTGTCTATTTTACTACATACAATTATTTGCTAATATATTGTTAACTCAAAAATGGAGGTTTAAAAATGGCAAATAAAAAAACAAGAAATTTAGCTATTACAGCTTTAATGATAGCTTTAATTTTTGTAGGTACGTTTTCTATCAGATTTCCTAATCCTGCTACTGGTGGTTATTTTCATATGGGAGACAGCATGATATTCACTGGGGTTATTATTTTAGGTAAAAGAAACGGTAGCATTGCAGGGGCTTTAGGAGGAGCATTAGCTGATCTACTTTGTGGAGCTACAATCTGGATTATCCCAACCCTTTTTATTAAATTTATTATGGCATGGATAATGGCAGCAGCTATTGAACAAAATATTAATCCTATTATTGGTGCGTTATTAGGTGGTATTTTTCAAATTGCTGCATACACTATAGTTGAAACAATTTTATTTACCTGGCCTGCTGCGTTAGGTGCACTACTTGGATTAACAATGCAAACTCTTATTGGCTTTATAATATTTATTATTTTATTCAAAAGTTTGCAAACAACCAAACTATTTAATTAATCAAAGTAAAAGGAGCTATATGCATTATTGCATATAGCTCCTTTTGTATAATTTGCTACATCTTTTTAATAATTATTTTCCACAATAGGCATCGCGATTCAAATAATTTTATTTTTTATAATATGGCCATATATTAGAGAAGACAAACGATCCAAGAAAGCTCTCCCAATTTAATTAAAACTTCTTTAATTTTTTTAAAGTTTCTGATTCTTTTGGTTGATAATCACCCCAACGTGATGCTCCACTAACAGCTCCACTAGAAGCAGCAAGAACTAATTTACTAAACATTTTTAGAACTTTTTCCATTACTTTCTATAATACAAGGTATCGATGACAAATCAATAATAATCAAAACATAGAACAAAATATAACTGTATGTACTAGACAATAAAATAAATATTGAATAAATTGAAGTAATTACAAAAGAATATTTTTTATACATAGACCGTTCATTTTCATTTATCGGTCTGTTTTTATGTTCATAAGGTGCCTTATACCATATAAGTATCAAAGTTATTATAATTACTGATATCATTAGTGTTTTATTAATCTCTACATGTGGGTAAAGCCATATAAAGAAAATATATTTGGAAACATTGAATGTGATGCATTTAAAATTACTATCACAATGATATCCGCCGATAAATTTACGTAAAAATGCATAAGACACGAAATAAACAATTGCTTGGTTGATTGTACCACTTAATATCCCAATAAGTAATAGCAATAATATATTAAGTACAGATGTAGCGATTACTTCAATTCCATATAAAAATATCTCGTCATCATAATCCAAACTAGATTTACTTTTATACATATTTAATAACCGATTAGAAATACCTTGTATCAATCATTTCACCTCCTCTTTGTACATAATAAGACATTTTACGACAAATTTAAATACACTTGGGACAAATCGCATTTTAATGAGGACGATTTACAGGAATAATTATTGACACATGGAATTCTAACCCTTTTTCAAAGAATTTAATACTCCCACCATACTCATTTACTATTCTTTGAATACTTTTTATTCCATGTCCATGATTATCACCAATTTTACTAGTATGTAAATTAGGATTGTTATTCAAGACTGAATTATCTATCCGATTAATAACTTCTATATACAAACATACATCTTCTTCAATAAATATATCTATTTTAGGAATACTAACAGAGCAATTTTCAATCGCATTATCGATTAAATTAGATAATAACTCATTTAAGTGATAATCTTTCATGTATTCTATCTCACTAACATTTATTTTATAATTAATCTTAATATTCTTACTGCGGGCAATCATCTTTTTGTAATTAATAATTGTATTTATTAACCTATTTTCGCTATTAATAGTATGTGGTACTTCTTGTAATTCCTCTACTCTTGAATGAATCATTTCACTTATTTTAGAATATTTATTTTCCTCTAAATAACTCTCTATCAATAAATAATCATGTTTTAAATCATGTCTCATTATCTTAATTTCTTTAGAAACTTCATTTAATTGTTTATAATTACTCTGTTCCATCTCTAACTTTTGTAATGAAAACTGGGTTTCTTGTTTTTCACGTTCTAATCTTGATATATAATAAACTATTACTGCAATCCCCATTACCGATAAACCAAATGAGAGCGTTGTAATAAAAGCAAGTTTAGCATTTAATTCCATTCCTAAATAAACTTGCAACGTAACATTGTAACCAAAATAAAATACTATAACAACGATAGTTAATAATTTCCAATATAGTGGATTCAACTTTATTTCTTTTGATTTACAAACATATATAACTATATACACTATTATGAAATACAAAATTTTTGCAACAATCGACCTTACTTCTGAAACAAGAAATTCCTCAGCTAATAATGAAATCGCTATTGATAAACCAACTATTAATTCATCAAAGAACGCAATAAATAATATTTCCCAAAGATTGTTATTAGTTTCAAAATAAGCTATTAATGTTGCTGTTAATACAACAACCAGTGGTAATACTACACTATAATCCCCAAAACAGTTAAAAACATTTATCTCAATACAAATCATAATAAAGTTAATTATAAAATAGAGATACTTATTTATCTTTAAATCAAAATAATTTGTGAAGAAATATGATGCTATTAATGATTCCATAATATTTATTATCATTGTTTAAACCTCTTCATATAATTATTATGATATGCATTAATGAAATCATTATAATTTCTTTTTAAAACAAATACTTCATCATTTATTAAAATTACTTTTTTACCATTTACATTTTTGACATACTCTAGATTTATAATTGTGTAGTTATTTAACCGAAAATATTGGTTAGTATCTAGTTCGTCTAAAAATGATTTTAGTGTTTTATATACTTCATATTGATTATTAAGCATATAAATCTGGCACTTATTTCTATTAGATTCAATATAAATAATATCTTTTTTCAAAATTATTTGTCTTTTACGATCAGAAATTATTTCAATATAATCATTATTCTTTATATTATCTTGGTTTATTTTAAGCCATAATCTTTCTAAATCTTGTTTTAAGTTTTCTTTTCTTAAAAAGAAATAAACTTTACTAACAAAAGTATCATAAACTAAGCTTTCTTCTGAAGACATATATATTATTTTAGCAAAGTAATTCTTATCAATTATTGTTTTACCACAGTTTATACCATTTTCACCTTCTAACATGATATCGATAAAATAATAATCGAACTTTTGTTTTAAATCCACATTAGATAGGCTAGTTTCAACTACAATATCATTTTTCTTATCACTAAACTTTTCATTAATAAAATTTTCTAATCTTTCACCAAAAACAAGATCATCATCTATAATTAGTATTTTCACATTATCCCTCTTTTCTAACTAATCATAACATAGAATTGTATTTGATATTATAGATATTTTATTTTTAATTAATAAAAGCGGCTCTTGCCGCTTTACTAATATGAGGAATCAATATCATAGTATACTAAATCATCAAATGTTTGACGTCGAATTACTTCTCTAGACTTACCTTTATATGTAAACACCACTGCTGGTTTTGGTATTTGATTATAATTGGATGACATCGAATAGTGATAAGCCCCAGTAGAAAACATTGCTAATACATCACCTGGTTCTGGATCTTGCAACATGATATCTTTAATTAATATATCTCCTGATTCACAATTTTTACCTGCTACTGTGATTAAATGGTTAGCTGGCATCTCTGCTTTATTTGCAATGATTGCATCGTATTTTGCAGCATATAAGCTAGAACGGATATTGTCAGTCATTCCACCATCTACACTAATATAATCTCGAATATCTTTTATATACTTATAAGATCCTACTGTATACAAAGTTATCCCTGCGTTACCAACACAATAACGTCCTGGCTCGACTAAAACCGTTGGTCTTTTTAATCCTCGAGCTTCGAATCCTTTAGTTATGATATCCATAATTGTATCAACAACAGTTTCAAATTCTAAAGGTTTATCTGCTTTTGTATATGCTATACCAAATCCTCCTCCAGCATTTAATTTATTTATAACAATTCCAAAAATATCGTAAATTTCATATGAGATATCAACAAATTTATTCATAGCCAAAATATAAGCCTGAACATCTTCAATTTGACTTCCTACATGGCAATGTATTCCATCAAAATTAATATTAGGAGCATCTATCACTTTTTTTATAGCTTTTAAATAGGTGTTATCGTGACTGCTAAATCCAAATTTAGTATCTTTAGCTCCTACTCGAATATAATCGTGTCCTCCAGCATATACCCCTGGCGTAATTCTTACCACACCATTAACTACTACATTAAGTTTTTGTGCTATTTTTTGAACTACCTCGATTTCATAAAAATTATCTATAATTAAATTTTCAACCCCATTACTTAAGGCATATTCTATTTCAGAAGGAAGTTTATTATTTCCATGAAAATAAATTTTTTTTGGATCAAACCCAGCTTTTAAAGCTACGGATATTTCTCCTGCGGAAACACAATCGATTCCGACTCCATATTCTTTTGCTACTTTATAAATAGCTAAACATGAAAATGATTTTGATGCAAATAATGGTAAAGTATTTTCATATTTATCAATCATTTTTGTTTTTAAATTATTAAATTGATGTCTAATGTGCCCTTCACTCATAACATAAAGTGGGCTCCCATATTTCTTTACTAAGTCTGTAGCTTTTACATCATCTATATAAAGATTATTATTTTTTATTTGTGCAAATTCTGTCTGTAATACCATACTATCCCCCTATTTATATAATGTCTTTAATGTATAAAGTCCATTATCTTTGTCAATTAGTGCATATGCTGCACTGATTGCCCCTTGTACAAATACTTCTTTTGATAAAGCTGTATGTTTGATTTCAATAATTTCATCTACTCCTGCAAACATTACTGTATGTTCTCCAAAAATCGTTCCTCCACGCATTGCTTGAATCCCAATTTGTTCATGTTTTCTTTTTTCATGTAATGTGCTACGGTCATTGACTGGAGTTGTTTCCCCAATTTCATCATCCATCACTTCATATAATAATTTTGCAGTTCCAGATGGCGCATCTATTTTTTGATTATGATGTTTTTCAAGAATTTCGATATCATAACCTGCCTGATAGAATTCTTTAGCTACCTGGCGTAATATTTTTGTTACCATTTGTATCCCATATGAAGTGTTATAGGATTGAAAAATAGGTATTTGTTTAGATGCTTCACTAATTTTAGCTAATTGCTCATTGTTATATCCTGTTGTAGCGATAACTAGTTTAGTTTTATTTGTTAAAGCATAAGATAAGATATCATCTAAATTGTTAGGGTGAGAAAAGTCGATGATAACATCGGCTTTTTCATCACACTCTTTTAAAGAACTATAACTTTTTTCAGGTACTTTTTCATCAAACTCATAACTTATAATTGCCTTTAAATCCATATCATTTTGACTTCTTATTTTATTAGCAACTTTTTTTCCCATTAATCCATAACCATATACTATTACTTTCATTTTAGAACCCCAATTTTTCAAATGCATCCATCGCATCAAATAATAATTTTTTGTTTTCTTCAGTTGTTTCTATTAATGGCAATCTTAACGTAGTTTTACAAACACCCATTCTAGCTAAAGCAGCTTTAGGCATAATTGGATTAATATCAGCAAATAAATAACGACTTACTGGTTCTAATGCATATGCAAGTTCTTGAGCCTTTGGTAAATCACCTTTTAATGCCAGCTGTGTTAATAATTCTGTCTGTCGAGGGTAAATATTTGATAAAACAGATATTACACCTTTTCCTCCTGCACAAATAAATGGCAAGATATTGTCATCACATCCTGAATACATATCAAAATCCATACCTTGAGTTTTTGATAATACCTCCATTGCATATGCAATATTATCTGTAGCATCTTTCATTGCTACGATATTTTTGTGCTTAGCTAACTCAACTACTGTATTAACATCAATCTTTACCCCTGTTCTTCCTGGTACATTATAAAGAATCATCGGAATATCAACTGTATCTGCAATAGTTGTATAATGTGCAATTAACCCACGTTGACTTGTTTTGTTATAATATGGTGTTACAACTAAAATTGCATCAGCTCCTTTTTCTTTAGCATATTTAGCCTTTTTCAAAGCTGTTGCTGTATCATTAGAACCAGCTCCAGCAATAACTTTAATACCGCTTCCTTGAGCCATTTCTAATGTAATATCTAATAGTTTAAATTCATCTTCAATATGGATAGTTGCTGTTTCTCCAGTAGTTCCATTAACTAATAAAGCTTTAACACCACCATCGATCATTCTTTGTACTTGTCTTCTAAATCCTTCATAATCAATACTTCCATTTTCATGCATTGGTAATACTAGTGCTACTGCACTTCCTTCAAAAATAGTCATAATTTCCTCCTATATATTTAAGCCAAAAGTTTCATCTAATTTTTTCATTGCTAAATCTTTATCCTTTTTATCAACAATAAATGAAATTGTTCTTTTTGATGTTGTAACCTGGTAAAAATGAATATTATTTTCACCTAAAATCGTAAATACTTTTGCTGCTGCTCCTGGGGTAACTTCAATCAATTTTCCTCCAACAGCAATTTTAAAATATTTTCGATTAGTTGCAATCTCTAATTGTTTTATTTCTTTTTTCAAACACATTATTGCCTTATTCAAACTTTTTTGATACTTTTCATCCAATGTAATTTCTATTTGCATAGAATCTTCAATCATTACTTGTGAAATCATATCAATATTCACATTGCATTCACTCAAGATTGTAAAAATTTTTGCAATTATCATTGGATGTTTTGGTACATTTGTTAACTTTAACTGAATAATGTTTTCTTCATAGCTTACTGCCTCGAAAATCTTTTCCATCATTGTTCTCCTTTATAAAAAAAGCTGCAATGAGTATCATTGCAACATAAACAACGTATGAACAATGATAGCTCACCATTACCGTTCGATAATGACAGTCTTATAGATATTCTCTATAAGCCCAGGGTATAAATGCATGCAATCATTTACCCCTTCGGCGAAAGCTCCTCCATTTTTATCTAGTTTGCATCGTTCAATAAAAACTTCATAACTGTTCGCGCCTCTATCCAATAACTTTCTTACAATATATCACAAACAACATCATATTACAATAGTAATTATACTGCTTTCAACGTTTTCATATACAAATAATAATAATATTTTTTGGCTTTATATCTTACTATATGATTATATCTATTTTATTATGACATTTTTATATACTGTTATAAATATTTATATTTAATTCACTTTCTGATTTTGCAACCAATGTTGCTGCTGTTGCTGCCCCAATAACATTTGTAGCAGTTCTTGCCATATCTACAATACTAGAAATGGGTGCCAGTAATACGATTATTTCAATAGGTAAACCAGCAGATGCAAACACAGCCGTTGCTGTAATTGTTGCTGTTCCTGGCACCCCAACTGTTCCTATAGAAACAACTACTGATAATATAACTAAAAATGCATACTGACCAATTGAATAATCAAGTCCTAAAACATTAATAGCAAAAACTGCTAATAATGTTGGCCAAATTCCTGCACATCCCGGCATACCTAAATTTGCTCCTAAACTAGCCGCAAATGATGCGATATCTTCGTTTACACCTACTTTATTTATTAATTGTCGAACTGTTACAGGAATTGTTCCAATGCTGCTTTGAGAAGTAAAGGCAATTACCCCAGCTGGCCAGATTCCTTTAAAAAAATTAATCGGATTAATTTTTCCTACAACTTTTAATAATAAACCTTCAACACCAAATATTTGAATTATACTTAATAAATATGCTAATCCTAAGACACCTAACAAAGGTATTAAATCACTTAAAGCACTCTTACCCACTGCTCGTGCTATTAACGCCAATACTGCATACGGTGTAAAACCTATAACTAAATTAACCACCTCACCCAAAACACGATTTCCAGCATCGATAAACTGTTTAAATGGTTGAACCAATTTTTGATCCTTACTAGCTAATTTGTTATAGGCAACTGCTACAATAACAGCAAATACTACTATTGGTACTACTTCACCATTTAACCAGCTGTTAATTAAATTATTTGGAAATAACCCTGTAATTGTATCTACAAACGATGGTACTTCTACTGCTTTATAATTTGTAGATAATTCATAGTTAAAGCCACTTCCAATTTTTGTTATCACTGCAATGATTAATGTAATTAAACTTGCAGTAAATGTATTCAGTAATAAATAAAAAATTGTTTTTAAGCTTATTTTTTTCAATTTAATAGAAGCCTGCAAATTAGTTATACTTGAAATAATACTAAACAATAATAATGGCACCACTATCGCTGAAATAAGATTAGAATAAATTGTACCCACTGCTTCTAAATAAAGATAATTTTCTTTAAAAACCAAACCAACAATTATTCCTAAAATTACTGCTAAAATTGTTAATACGCCAAAATCAACGTTCTTTTTCTTCTTAAGAAAATATATTAATCCAAAAAAAACTGCTGCAAATAATAAAGCTCCTACTTCTAAAATATTTTTACTCATCTAATTATCCTCTTTTCTCATTAATTTATATTCCAATAAAGAGAACAATATAATCAGATTGCCCATCTTTATTTTAAAAGTAGTAATAACATCGATTCCTTCTAAAATGATTTCTTAGTTGTGATTCTAATTTAAAAATCATACATAACACCTATTTCCTACTAAAATGATATGATATTAAATTATAATAAATTATTATTATTGTCAAGCAATAAAATTCCAAAATTAAAGAGTGGCGTTAGCACCACTCTTTAGATTTAAAAATTTTAATTCCAATATTTTTTCTTTTTAGAAAGATAGTATGCAGAAATACTTAATGCCATAACTGCAATTGATGTGATAACAGATACATCATCTCCAGTTTTTATACTTACTGTTGTATCTCCTGGTTTTACTGTATTTACATTGTTATCTACTGCTGGTTTTTCTACTAATCCAGCCATTGCTTTTGTTAAAGCTTCTTTTGCATTTGCTACTTCTTTTTCTGTTGCTTCTGGATTGTCTAATACTGCTTTTGCATCATTCAATGCTTCACTCATCACTTTCCATGATGCTTCTGTATATTTTACTTCACTTAATCCATTTGCTTTGTTGATTAAATCATTTAATAAGTCTTTATTTGGTTTTAATCTTAAGTCCAAGAATGCTTTTACCAATTGCGTATATGCTTCATCTACTTCTTCCTGCATTGCATTTTCATTATCTAGTACATCATTTACTTTGTCTAGTACTGGTAACATTGCATTCCATGTTGATTCGATATAGTCACTAGCTGTTAAGTCAGCTATTTGATCTGCCATCTTTTGTAATGCTGTTTTATCTCCTTTAAAGAATTCTAACATCTGCATTACATTAGCTAGTCTAGTAAATGCATTATCTACTTCGGCTTGTGTTGCCTTAGTATTGTCATATACATCTTTAGCGTTTGTTAAAGCTTCATTGAATTCTTTAACTACGACTGGTACGACATTTTCTAAATCAGCATTTTCAGCCATTTCAATTGCAATTTGTAAAGCTGTCTTATTTGTTTCAACTACATTTTCAACTAACGCTTCCTTAGCTGCAACTAATGCTGCTTTAACTGTATTTACTTCATCTTGGCTTGCATCATCTCTATCTAACACATTCTTAGCATCTGCCATTGCATTAGAGAATGCTACCCAAGTTGCTGCTGTATAGTTTTCTTCTTTAAGAGTTAGGTATTCATCATATAATGCTTGTAATTCACTCTTATCTACATCTACACTGCCATAGAATCTCATTTCTGCTGCACTTACACAAGTATTTGCAGGATTTCCTAATGTTTCTAAAATAGTTACTTTAACATATCTTGCATCTGTTGGTATAAATTTCATTTGTTTAAATACTGTTTTATCAAGCAATTTAGTACCATCATTATCAAATTCAAATTGTCCAAGATCTGTATAATTTTGACCATCAACACTTACTGAAATAGCAGCTTTAATAATATCACCGTTATTTCCACCTTGACGAGGTAAGAATGTTACATCACTTAATTTATATACACTTCCTAAATCAACAACAACCCATTGTGGCATACCACTTGATGTGCTCAACCAATATGAACCAATATCGTTATCTAAAATGTTAGCTGCTCTTTCACTACTGCTAGCTTCACCGCTTGATTCAACTACATTAATATTTTCAATACGATTATTTGTATTTACTGGTTTTAATTCTAATGTATTAATTGCACGTTTGATTTTGCTTACTGCTTGATCAACTTGATCTTGAACTGGATAATTAGCTAATAATTCTTTTGCTTCGTTAATTGCATCTGACAATGCAGCATAACTATCAACAGTATAGAAATCTTTATTCAAAGCTTCTGCACTATTTAATATATCTATTAATGCATTTGTATCAGTTCCAGTCTTTACTGTTACAGCTTGACTTACTGAAATTTCATTGTTATCTACTGAAGTTGCTGTAATATTTGCTGTACCTTCTTTTAATGGCTGCAACATGAATGCAAATCCAGTTTCTGTTTTAATAGTTAATACCTTAACTACATCTTCGTTATCACTTGTTACTGTGTAATAAGGATTTAATGCATCATCAGGACTAACTTTAGCACTAAAATCACTTAAACTTCCTACATATAAAGTATCTTTATTGTTTTTATCTAAAGTAATTCCAGTTACTGGAACATCATGAGCATATGCACATTCAATTTCTCTTAATGTTAACATACGATCATATGGATTATTTGAATCACCAGCAGTACCAGTTGCATGTTCAAATGTAATATTTACTGTCTTAACTTCTACTGCTTCATCTAATCCAAAAGTGAATACTCCATCACTTGGATAATTAGTATATACTGGATTTCCATTACTATCTAATGCGTGACTTCCAATTGTTCCTAAATCAATAGTTGTACCATCTGTAGTAACTACATTGGCACTTACAACACGTGGTGCACCATTACCTGTTGGGCGTCCATAAATACGTACAACATTCATTAATTGTCCATCCATATCCAAATGTAGAGTTACAGGTAATGAAATTTCTGGTTTTAATACTCCATCTACTTGATTATCTGCAGTATCCCATTTTAATTCAAATCCATCATCAGCAGCACCATTATATAATGCATCAAATGAATTTTGTTGGATCAATTTATTAACATTTGTTCCATCATCAGTTGGATATGCATTATTTGTAATTGTTGTTCCTTTTACTTTAACTGCCATTTCGATTTCACTTGGAGTTTCTGGAATTGTTATATCATCATTAATATTAGCATCAATATATGATAATTTTGGTCCTATTAATTTTGCAATACCATTAGTCAATACAAAAGCTGTATCGGTTTTAGCCTTTAATGTAACAGTACCAAGTTTCATTGTACCATTTACTAAATCTTGATTCCCGACATTAGTACTAACAATTGTTAATTCACTACCATTAGTTCTAGCTCTCATTTTAGTAATTGTCATCATATCAATTACATCATATGATTGACGATATCCTTCATAAGAAAAGTTATCAGTATTAATTGGAAGAACTTCACTGAAAGCATTAATATTCTTCAATCCAATACCAAGTAAAGTAATATTAACTGTTTCTCCAGCTTTTACTTCATTTTTATCTGCTATCAACATGATCTTCCCATCAGGGTTACCAGACTTATTAGTTCCACCCTCCAATTTAGTTGTAATATAAGAAATATCATAAGCATCGATTACATTATCACCATTGATATCAGCATTATTTGTTTGTGATACATAACTAAAATCTGAATCCTTATTTGTTAATCCAGTATAGTTTTCAATCCATGTTAAATCATTACTATCAACTTTACCATCTAAAGTAACATCACCTACTGGATAAGTTTTTGAACCATCTACTTTATATGGCATAATTTCTGTCATACATACATAAGTTCCAGCTGGTTTTGAAATAACCATTTTCATATAACGCATCTTAGCACCGTTTAAAGCAATCGACTTAACTGATGAGTCATTAGATAACTGTATTTTATCTACTACAGTTGTAAAATTAGTACCATCAAGACTACCTAAAATAGTTACTTCTCGAGGCTGTTGATTTAAATAACTACTATGAGGATAAATATCAACATGATCCATAGAAGTTATTTCTTTATAATCAAAATTAATAACTTTATCTCGATTATTAACACTATTATCTGTCCAATTAGTAAACCAGTATGCGTTAGTATCACGGTCAACTAAATTTTTAGCTGAATATCCTGCGGCACTATCATTGGTTGTAACTTCCATTCCCGCAGGAATATTACGATATGGATCTTCAATTGTCTTAGCAGTCAATTCTTCACTCCATGGTGAATATCCATCACTATTTACTGCACGAACTCTAAATGTATGAGTAGAATTATATGCAAGATTACCTACTAAAAATTCATTTGTTGTAATACCAGAATTAATCTTACCATCAATTTCTAATTGATATTCAGTAGCATTTTCCACTGTATCCCATACTAATGGAATTTCAGTTGGAGTGATTTGATCTTCTAATGTTCCAAAACCTGTTGGAGCTGTTAATGTATCAGTTTCTTGATTACCAGCTAAATCCTGCTTATTTTCAAAGCCCTTAACTGTTACTTCAATTGCATTTTTGCTTACATCTGTATTTTCAACTTTTACATATAATTTTGGAGTTGTTGTAATCTTAACGTCAGCAAATTCGCTTCCTTCTGTAGCATATTTATTTAAGTTTGGTGTTTCATCATAGAAATATACATTACCAGCTGCATTATCAAAAGCTTCTTTACTATCAACAGCACTAAATTCAACAGCTGAAGAACCAACTTTACCAGCTACTGCTTCTGGTGCTTTTGAAACGTTGACAACAAAAGTAGTATCTCTATTTGAATCATAACCATTATAACTTCCTTTAGATGCCTCTGCACGTAAAATAGCTTCATCACCTTTTACTTCAGAAGTAAATTTAGTAGATACACTGCTTCCATAATTAACTTCTTCTTTATTAGAATAATCTAATGTAATACCATCATCTTCAAATAAATCATATGAAGTTTTTCCTTCAGGCCAGAATTCAATAACACGTTTAGTCTTATCTAATCCTTTTGGATTACTTTCACTAACTGGTGCAACATTATTGTTTTCTTCATACATTGGTACAATAGCACCATTTTTAACAAATAGTGGTAATTTCCAAAGTGGAGCATCAAAATTATTTAAGAAACTTCCACCACGATATTGTTTTCCTGTAAAATAATCAATCCAAACCTGATTTTCATCAGGTAAATATATTCCATTGCGGATATCATTACCATGTTCATCCATATTTGTGTCTTGGTAGATTGGAGCAACTAAGAAGTTTTTACCAAACATATATTGATAACGAACACTGTTTTCATCATATGCAATTGAATCATCTGGATATTCAAGGAACATTGCACGAATCATTGGTAATCCAGTTACAGCTTCATTAGCTGTTGTATAAATATAAGGCATTAATTCTGATTTTAATTTTAGATACATACGGTTGATTGAAGTAGTATCTTCACCAAAATTATATGGTTTTTTAGCATAATCTCCCCAACCATCCATATTTAACATTAATGGTGTGAATGTTTTCCATTGATAATCACGAGTTGTAATTAAAGAAGAACCACCAAAAATTCCGTCCATATCACTACCAATATTTGGATTACCACTCAAACTTTGTCCTATATATGTTGGAATATGGAAACGAATATATTCCCAGTTACCACCAGTTTGATCACCGGTCCAAATTCCACCATAACGTTGTGTACCAGCCCATCCATCTAATGTAATGATAGTTCCACGATCACCTGTCTTAGATAAAATATCATAAGCTTTATCCAAACCAGATAAAGCCATTGAATAACCCCATCCAACCCAGGCAACGTCAGTTTTTAAAGTACGAATACCACCTGTATTTACTTCCTTTTCAAAATCACGTTGTAAATGTGGTGCAGTTCCTGCTATTGGTGTTAAATTACTTTGCGTCCAAAGCCCTGTTCCTACACCATATTTATTAGCATACTCTGTAAACTGTTTTAAATTATCTACATTATCATCAATTCCTGTTACAGGATCATCTGATTGACCATATCCACAACCATAACCATCGTTTGGTAAAAACCAACCAAATGGCATATCGTTATCAACATAACCATCAACAACTGCTCTTGCAGAGAATTTATAATCATCATCATTAGTTCCATTTAATGTTTCTAATGTTTCTCCAGCAAGTACTGTTCCTTCACGATTAGTTTCAGTATATCTTTTACCATCTTCCAATAACCATTTTCCATTATCGTTTTGTTTCCAGGCATCACGGTTATAACAGTTTAAGTGTCCTAAATAGAAAGCACTTTCAGGGAATAACACTGGATTACCTGTAATTTTATAATAATCTTGAAGTAATTCAGTAGGTGTATCATCTACAAAATAATAAGCATCAAAACGATCCTCATTATGTAGAGTTGTTGTCACATCAGATTTTGTATTACCAAAATCATAAGATCCTGCACGCCATGTATTTCTCATCACACCATAACCTGCAGTTGTCCAATAGAATGGATTTGGTGAAGCAACACCACCATCAGTCCATGAACTTTCATTTGCTATATTAATTGTTTTACCAGTATGATTAAAACGTCCATTTTGTGTTCCACCACCAAAATATTGAGCATTATTATTTTCTAAAGTTTGAATAGTGTAACTTCCATCGGTATATTCATCTTGATACCAGTCCTTCATAAAATATGGATCATCATAATCAAAAATATGAGCACGAACATATTTTAATGGTTCTTTTTCCTGCCAAACCACTTTATCATTTTCTTTATCAATTAATTTCATTTTTGCAGTTTCTTTATCAATCTGCAATTCTACTTTATTAGTAGAAACTTTAATAGTATCTCCATCACTTACATTTGGAGTTGGCTTTTTGTATTCGTCAGATTCATCACTTTGCTGAGTGATTACACCATTATGACTCTTTGAACGAGGTTCTGGTGTATCTGGGAAATCACCATCTGGATCCATATTAAATCTAAATAAATTCTCTTCTAAAAAGTAATTTTTGTTTCTTCCCCACTTACATAAGTGATATATACTTTATTCCCATCTTGCTTTACATCACTTACAGACCCTAATACATGTTCCTGAGTATCAATCTGTTCTGCTTTTACTGTTAAAGTGGCTAAAGAAAATATACTAGTTAATGACATTGCGGCAGTTATAGCAGCAACTCCTGCTTTTTTAATTAATCTTCTTTTCTTCATAATCTTTCCCCTTCTAACTAATAATTTTGATTTTCATTTAATTCATTTTATACTTTCCAAATCACTCCTTTTCTTTTTTATTAAGCTCTCTTTTATTATTCGCCTAACCTATTATTTTTCTGCCCTATATATTTATGATAGAGCATACAATTGTTTTTGTAAAGTAAACGAAGATAATTTATTACAATAATTGTTTCTTATTTAATACAATTATTTTATTATAAAAGACCCTCTCGGGTCTAAATATTAATCATTTTTCATAAAATTTCATTCATCCTTGATAATATTTTTACTATACCAGTATGTTACCACAAAATAACCACCGTAAATCAAAATTAATACCGCTATTGTAAACATAATTGCTTTGATTAAACTATTAAATGAAATTGTTGTAAAGCCCAGCATCATTTCACATACCTGAAGTCCAAAAATCGAATGAATGATTGCCAAAATAAGAGGAAAACTAAAGGAAATAGCAATTTGTCTAAATAAAGCTTGATTTATCATTTTATTACTAACACCTAATTTTCTAAGCATTTGATATTTAACTTTATTATCTATACTTTGTGATAATTCTTTTAAGGCAATAATAGCAGCACAAGAAATTAAAAAAACAATTCCTAGATATAAGCCAATAAAAATAACCATCGCCCCTGTTCCAATTGTTGTACTATAAATATCTAAACGGGTATTAACTAACAAATCTCTTTCATTTAATTCTGAAAATTTATCTACAATAAATTTATCATAGTCTGGTTTATCTTTGACATCATAATTAGCAACTAAGTAACTACTGCTTACATTCATATCAATAACTGCTTCATCTGGAACAACATAAAATCCAGCATTCATATGACTTGACGACATGGTTAAAAAACCATCCTGACATTGATTATATTTACTACTATATATCTTTCCATTCAAAGAAATATAAGGTTTATTTTTCAAATTAATATTTCTTATATATTTAGTGTTTTCATAATTACAAACTACAACATATTCATTTTTTAAATTGTATAGTGGTAAATTATATAATTTAGCTAACTTATTATAGTCACTGAGTCTTACAATTTCTTCAGGAGTACGTAAAAATTCCTCTGTAACATCAATATATTCATTAGCATAAGTATCACCTAAAGTAAGTTGACTGCTTTGATATACATTAAACTCTAGTATATCTTTAAAATCTTCTGTAACATTTATCTTAGTATTAAGCAGCTCCTGCTTAATAGACTTTTGATAATTTGCACTAATTTGGATATCTGCAGGTACTAATTCATTCATTTTTGTCTTAGTACTATTATTTAAAGTAAATGCTGTTGAAAAAATACAGATCGTGACAAATAACATTAAACAAATAATTGTTGTTGATAATACAGCTGTATTTATTTTACTACTAATTTCTTTTAACGTAAAACTATTAAGATTTTTTAAATAAATGCTTTTTAAAGAAGTTACAATTTTTAATAACAATCCTGATAATGACCAAAAGATTAAAAAAGTTGCTGCAGCTCCATAAATCATCTGTAGTAAAACCGATAATGTAGTTGTTAGGTTTTCGGCTCCTGCTGTTACATTATAATAAGCATAAGCTAATAGGCATACTGCTGCGATAAAAGTCAAGCTGCAAATAATAGTATTTTTTAATTTAATTTCTTCATTTTTCTTATCTGCCACTAATAAATCAATTAACCTGCTTCTACTTACTTGAATTGTATTAAAAAACATTACTAATAAATACATTATCCCAAAATAAATAATAGTTTTAACACACGCATTACTTGAAAAAACAAAAACAAACTCATTCATATTTGCATCGAACATATTTCCAACTATGATTGACATTACTTGTGACAAAATAATTCCAATAATTAAACCAATAATAAGAGAAATAATACCAATAAAAATTGTCTCACCTAACAAAATTTTAGAAATCTGTTTCTTAGACATTCCTAATGTCATATATACACCAAACTCTTTTTTTCGACGCTTGATTAAAAACTGATTAGCATAAATAATTAAGAATCCTAGAACAAGCGATACAAAAATACTAAGTCCCGAAATAATATTTGTCATTAATTTAATTAAATCTTTTGTAGATTTACTTAAAGACAGCATTACTGTTTGACTTTCAAGTGAATTAAAAATATAAAAGATTGCTACTCCTAAAATCAAGGTAAAAAAGTATATAGCATAATCTTTAAAGCTTTTTTTAATATTTTTTAAAGCTAAGTTAAATAACATCATTTGCATCGCCTCCTAAAATTGAGACAACATCGATTATTTTTTCAAAAAATACTTTTCGATCATCATTACCACGATCAAATTCATTAAAAATCTTACCATCTTTAATAAAAATAACCCGTGAAGCATAACTAGCACTAAAAGCATCATGTGTGACCATTAAAATAGTTGTCTGATAATCATTATTCAATTGTTGAAAACCTTCTAATAACATTTTAGAATTCTTAGAATCTAATGCACCAGTAGGTTCATCTGCCAACACTAATTTAGGATTAGTTACTATTGCCCTAGCACTAGCAACCCTTTGTTTTTGCCCTCCTGATATTTCATATGGGTATTTATTTAAAACTTCACTAATATTCAGCTTTTTAGCCACATCATGTACTCTAAGATCTATTTCTTTAGCTTTCACACCTAATATTTGTAATGCTAAAGAAATATTTTCATATGCTGTTAAAGTGTCTAGTAAATTAAAATCCTGAAAGATAAACCCTAACTCTTCTCTTCTGAATTTATTTAAATCATTTCCTTTTAGTTTTGTAATATCTTTTCCATCAAGATATATATGTCCTGCTGTTACTTTATCAATTGTAGAAACAACATTAAGCAAAGTTGTTTTGCCTGAGCCGCTAGCTCCCATAATAGCTATAAAATCACCTTTAGCAATCTGCAATGAAATATTACTTAAAGCTTTAGTAAGATTACTTTTATTACCATAATATTTACTAATATTATCAATTATTAATACATTTTCCATATTCCATCCTCCATGCTTTTATTATAGAAAAAAGGTAATTGTACTAACATCGAAATACCTTACAATCACCTTACAACCTTGTAATATTGTTCATCATTAAAACTAATACTTACCTTAGTATACTTTTGAAACTTAGACTCTATCATTATCTTATGTCCTAATTTATTGCATAATGATTTTGAAATATAAAGCCCCATTCCTGTTGAAGCAGATACTAAACGTCCATTATTGCCAGTAAAAGACTTATCAAAAACATATTTTATATCGGCTTCTTTAATACCTAAACCATTATCACTTATTTCTAAAATAATATTATTATTCTTTACTACATTAAAAATAATTTTACAGTTATCTTTACCATGATATTTAATACTATTACTTATGATTTGATTAATAATAAATTCTAGCCATTTACTATCACTCAATATGATCACATCTATATTATTAATTTCAATTTTAATTTTTTGATACAATAAACTATCTTGATTTCTTTTAATTACTTTACAAATAATATCACCAAGATTACATTTTTTTAATAAATAATCTTGTTCACTATTTTCTAGCCGAGTATAGTACAGTACTTGTTCAACATAATTTTCTATTCTATTTATTTGTTCTTTCAATTTTCGTTCATCAGTTTCATGATTGTGAATCATTAATTTACTACTAGAAATTGGTATCTTAACCTCATGAATCCATAATTCAATATACTCTTTAAAATCTTTTACATTCTGCAGATATGTTTCAATTTCTTCATACATCGATTTATCAATTTCATATAATGAATCACTTAATATTTGTCCCTCTATGAAATTAGGTTTTTTTATTAATTCAGTTATTAAATACTTCTTATCTAACTGCGCTAATTTGTTGCAAAAATCTTGATAAAAAAATTTTTTCTTAAAGTATTCATAGCTGTAAATACCAGTCATAAATACTAGCTCAGTCATTGTAATAATAATTATTAAGCTGTTTGCTGCTTTGAACATTATCAAAAAAAAATTAATCACCATAATCATCAAAAACCACAAAATAAAGTAAACAAATTTATCTTTTATATAATTTCTTATTTTCATATTAAAATATATCCTTGGTCTCTTCTTGTTTCAATTACATCAACTAACCCAATTCCAACAAGCTTCTTTTTTAATCTTGTCATGTTAACTGTTAAAGTGTTATCATCAATAAACTTATTTGTTCCCCATAAATAATTCATAATTTCATCACGACTAACTATCTTCCCTTGATTAATCAATAAAAAATAAAAAATTCCCATTTCATTTTTACTTAATAATAATTCCTGGTTTTCTTTTTCTAATGCACTTTTAGATAAATTAATATTAACACCTTGATAACTTAATTTAGGCTCTGTTTTTTGTAATCTTTTGAAAACAGCTTCAATATGTAATAACAAAATTGTGGGATTATATGGCTTAGTAATATAGTCATCAGCACCATAACTCATGGCTAATATCTCATCAACTTCATTATCCTTACTTGTAACCATAATTACAGGAACATTAGATTCTTTTCTTAATTGCTTTAACAGCTGCTGTCCATTTAAATATGGCAGCTTAATATCTAATAATACTAAATCTGGATCAATTCTAATTACTTCATCTAAAGCATTTTCAATTTTTTTCAATATTACTCCTTGATAACCATTATTATCTAATAATATTTTCAATTCTTCCTGCAGTTCTAAATCATCTTCAATTATCAGTATTTTCATCCAATCACCCAAATCTATTATACTATAATTAAATTCATATTTGTTGTAACCTTACAAATATGAAAGAAAACCTATAATTTATCTTTTAATATTTATACTTTTTTATTTACCTTTATTCATAACTTTATTAAAAAGTTTTTCTGTTTCTTCAAACTGTTTTAAGATTGCCTGATTACTAGTTTTTTTTGTCTTTAGGGATTCTTTTTCACTAACTAAAACTCCTAATTTATAATCAATATTTTTTAATAATACTATTATTTCATCTAATTTTTCTTCCATAATAACCTTACATTCCTTTCCGCTTGCAGCTTCAAGGCACACATAGTCATGAATAAAGTCTTGTTTCTGCAGGCATTTTATTTTATATTCTTACTGAAGGAGTCTTACACACATGCGTATCGACATTCTAGTCTGTAGATTAATCATTGACTTGAGTTAATCTTTTAGTGTTGTTCTGCCAGTCACTGAGCTTCTTCTCTATAATCTGAAAGGAGCTTTTTATTTATGGAAATTATTTACCCTAGAGCTTGTGGCGTTGATGTGCACAAATCTTTCATTGTTGCTGTTATCTGCATCTGTGAATCCGTCAAGCCCAAGTATATCAAAAAAAGATTCTCAACCTTCAATAACCAATTGATTCAATTTAGACAATGGCTTATTGAGAACAACTGTCACAATGTATGCATGGAATCCACTGGTAAATACTATATTCCTGTATACAATGCATTGGAGGGTCACATCTCCAATGTCGTTGTTGCCAATCCTAAATGGGTCAAAGCTATCAAAGGTGAGAAAGATGACAACAAGGATGCCAAATGGATCGCTGATCTCTTTAAATTTGGTATCGTCAGATCAAGCTATATCCCTGAAAAGGATATTCGTATCCTCAGGGAATTTACCCGCTATCAGTATAAGCTCGTCAATATCCGTTCTTCTGAAAAGAATCGTTTCCAAAACGCCTTAACCGTTGGAAACTGTAAGATCGATCTTGTTTTCTCTGATGTTTTCGGTAAATCCGCTTCCTCTATTGTCGATACTATTTTATCAGATGAACCCTATACTAGTGAAGATATTCTTTCCAAAGTTGATAAAAGATGTAAATCTTCTACGGAAGAGATTCTCAGTGCTGTTGAAGGTACTGATTTGAATCACTTTCAAAAAGAAAGAATCAGAATCATTCAAAAGCATATGGAATATGTCGATTCTCTTCTTAATGAGATTCAGCAGCATATTGATGTGATGGTTTCCGCATATGAAAACTATATTCAGCTTCTTTGTTCTATTCCCGGTGTTGACAGAAAATCTGCCATTATCCTTATTTCAGAGCTGGGAATTGATGTCACTCAATGGTCCAGTGCTCGCAAACTTGCCGCATGGGCTGGACTTGCACCTGGACGTAACGAGTCTGCTGGCAAAAAGAAATCAGTAAAGATTTCAAAAGCGGGTGTTTACATCAAACCCTGCCTTGTACAGGTTGCACATGCAGCTGTCAAAGATAAAGAGTGTGATTACTATGCAAACAAATTCAGCAGAATTTCCAAAAGAAGAGGCAAAAAGCGTGCCATCATAGCCATTGCCAGAAAAATACTGATAGCTATCTATCATATTCTCAAGACAGGTGAAGTTTTTAACCCATCTGATATGGCAGATGTAGAAACAACAAAACAACAACGCATTGAATATATCAAAAATAATTTAAGAAATGCTTTCAATCAGCTCAGCCGCACTGGTTTGACTGAAGAAGAAATCTTACAAATCATCATCAAGAAATCTAACAACTC
>JAETPY010000030.1 GCA_021770925.1 Erysipelotrichaceae bacterium
CTGCCTCTGGAATTAATTGTACCATTATTATTTTTAGCATCTTTAAGCCACTTGTGAACAGTACTGTCAGCAACACCAAACTGTTTGGCAATAGCGACCTTGGATTCATCAGGGTGTTGCAGCACATAGTCAACAACCCCCTGTTTAAATTCATCTGTAAATGTTGGTTTACTCATAATCATATACCCCTTTCATTTCTTATAATCAACTCATGACATTGTACCACAGGACTACTAATTCTTCCATTTGCCTGGAACAGTTTTTATTCTAGCACCAGTTCTATTGTACAAAGCGTTAAAGATAAATATATTGAAAAATTTGAAAAAAGAATGTAAGAAAAGTGGATCAATAGTGTTTGGCAGATTTGTGCAATACAATAGGCTATAGCACAAGTGTATGTATTAATTTTTGATAGATATTACAAAATTTTTATAATAAGAACACTAGAATATATGAGCAAAAGATATCAATAGGCAGTTGACAATAAGTATAAAGAATCAGTCATAGGTGTTAAACGGCACTTTCTACACGCCCAACGACTGCAAATTAAATTACATAAAACAATGAATTTTCTCGGCATAATTTAATTTGCAGTTTTTATAGCAAAAAAGGTGTGTAAAGTTTGCGGTTTAACACATAGATTCATTATTTAAAATATAATCGAACAAGATATTACAATATTTGATAATATAAAATAAATTGTGCAAGTTGAAAGCATGTGGCGTAGTTTCATAGTTTTTATTATTATTATCTATGCTATAATAGGTGTGAAGAAGGAAATGAATATGGCAAGAATAAAACGTGATCTTAAAAAAGTGGCTTTAGCTTAGACTATTATATAATTATGAATCAGATGATAGAGCATTTAAGGGATATATTCAAAAAAGTAAAAGCAATTCAGGGAAAAGTGGAAGTAGAATCTCTAAGAGATAATTTTTTTGATTCCTAAAAGAAAAAAGTGTATTGGCTAAAGTATTATTATATGCGCAGGAGGTATATCACAAAGATATATGTCTAAAACAATAGAGAATTTATATGTTTTTTCATTTCACATGAAATGACTTTAGATATATTGTTGAATCTGGAAGAATGATATATGAGATCTTTTGTCAAAAGATACTTTTTTCAATAAAAAAGGTATGTAAAGAACTTTAAAGATAGGATTACGAAGTTAATCGATGTGCAGTATATGTAATAATGGGTTATAATTTTGAAGAATATGAAGATATATTAGGGTTGAGCTGAATTTTATGTTTTTGTTTTTTTGAGAATGCTAAAAACAGTAATTCAATATTTACTAGTTAGATTCCATACAAACTTTAAAATAGTTGTAACTGATGAGCCAGTTCAATAAATTATGCAAATCATAATTTAAGGTAGTAAAATTTTTCTGGCTGTATTCAGTAAGATTGGTTTTACAATTAGTAATACCAATCGTTGCAATGATGGTATCTTTACGGATATCAAAGCTAGCACAGTTTTAAACATAAAAAAATTCTTTCCAGAAAGTAAAGGTGCATTGATTGTCAACTAGTAAAATATACAAGTTATTTATTATACAATCATAAGTGTTCAGATTCAAAATCTTACTTGTATGTACTTAAAAAGTTGACGATTACTTATAAAAATTCAAGATATTCTAAGAGGTAGAATTATGCACTTATTTTGTCTATATCACATCTTCATAAGTACATTATATATAGTAAAAAATATCGAATGAATTTATATGAGATGTTTGTATTTGTGTTAAACGTAGTGCAGATACAGAAATGGAGGGAAAAATGAAAAAATTAATTAGTATAGTTTTAACAATTTTATTAATTTTTACAAATATTGTAAGTAATATTTATGCATTTGAATATGGTGTAGAAGCAGTTGATAGTAACATAATAAAAGAACAAAAAACTAAGGCAATAGAAGATAAGAAAGTTGAACATCAAAAAGTTAAGGAAGATATATATAGTTTGAATGTAGATGAATATGGGAATGTAAAATTACCAAAAGTTCTCTATTCAACTCATATACAGGATATAGGCTGGCAAGCGTATATTGAAGATGGTAATATTGCAGGAACATGTGGACAAGGGAAACAGATGGAAGCGATAAAAATAAAATTAGAGGCAGGAGATTTATCAGGAGATGTTAGTTATTCAACGCATATTCAAAATATTGGCTGGAGTAATTTTGTAAATGACGGTATAATTAGCGGAACAGTAGCAAAAAATCTTCAATTAGAAGCAATTAAAATTAAGTTAGTGGGAGAAATAAGTAATTATTATGATATTTATTATCGGGTTCATATTCAAAATTATGGCTGGTTGGACTGGGCATGTAATGGTAAAGCGGCGGGAAGTCAAACATATGGTTATCGTTTAGAAGCAATCGAAATACGACTTGTAAAGAAAGGTGATAGCATTCCTGGGGCAACGGATACTCCATTTAAATCACCAGGAAAGATTTATTATTCATCTCATGTAGAGGACTTAGGGTGGTTAAATAGAGTTGGTGATGGTAAAGTTTCAGGTACAGTTGGAAAGTCAAAGAGAATAGAAGGACTTAAAATAAATATATCTGATGTACCTTATGAGGGAAATGTTGAATACAGCAGTCACATTCAAAATATCGGCTGGCAGAGTTATAAGTCTAACGAAGCACTAAGTGGAACAGTAGGTCAAAAATTAAAGATAGAAGCAGTAAAAATAAGGCTAACTGGAGAAGTTTCTAATTATTATGATGTATATTACCGGGTTCATGTTCAAGAGTTTGGCTGGTTAGATTGGGCTAAAAACGGTGAAAAAGCGGGCACAGAAACTTTTGGATATAGAATCGAAGCGATAGAAATCAAATTGGTAGAAAAAAATGGAAATGCACCAGGAAATACTAGTCGACCATTTGTTGGTATGGGAAATGTTAATTATGTTTCTTATGTTCAGGATAATGGTTGGATGGATTTAAAAACAAATGGGGTTACTAGCGGAACAACGGGATTAAATAAAAGGATAGAGGCATTAAAAATTAGCTTAGGTGAAAATGATTATAACGGCAGTATTCAATATAGTGGACACGTTCAAGATTATGGTTGGATGGATTATGTTTCAAATGGGGAAGTTTGTGGAGTTGTTAGAGAGTCAAAAAAAATTGAAGCCATAAAAATAAGATTAACTGGAGAAATTGAAAACTATTATGATGTATATTATCGTGTTCATGTTCAAGAGTTAGGGTGGTTAGATTGGGCAAAAAATGATCAAATTGCTGGTACTGTTGGAGGCAGCTTTGGAGTTGAAGCAATAGAAATAAAATTATATCCTAAAGGTGTTGACGTTTTAAATAACGGTATAAAAAGATCTATTACATTTATAAATAAAAATGGGTATAAAACATGTTATGATGCGTTGGGAAGGCTATATGAGAATGCAGAAAGCATATTGGGTAAACGAAGTTCATATGTATTAAGAGTTAATAAAGGAACTAATGTTGTAACAGTATTAATTCAAGATGGAACAGGTGCATACAATATTGCATTTAAAAGATTTGTATGTTCAGTAGGTAATGATACTCCTACAGGGATATTTTATACACCTGCAAAATATCGCTGGAGAGAATTAATGGGTCCGAGTTATGGGCAATATTCAACAAGAATCGTAGGTGGAATATTATTTCATTCAGTACCATATAATAAAATGAATATTTATACCTTATCACCTAGAATGTATAATCAGCTAGGAACAACTTGTTCACATGGCTGTGTAAGATTGACGTGTGGAGATGCCAAATGGATTTATGATAATTGTGTTCTTGGTACAAGAGTTGATATTATTGCTGGCGGTAATGATCCATTAAGCAAACCAAAGGCTCAAAAGTTACCCCTCAGTCAAACATGGGATCCAACAGATCCTAATATATAAAATAGAAGCTATTTTAAAGAATAGCTTTTATTTTATATCCTGGAATAATAATGAGTTTTTACCAAATAGATAATGATGATGTTTAAATTGATAAAAGATAGAAATAATTAGAATATTAGGGTATAATTGTTCTATGAATGTCGAGGTGAGATCATGAATAGAAAAATAATGCCATTTATGTTATTTGCAATAGAAATAGTGATGTATTATTTTATCTGTTTATATTTTAATATGGACAATGATTTGATTATTGGTTCAGGAACACTGTATTTTTTATTCTTATTTATTTATGGGCATTATTCTTTAAATACTTGTTTAATTTGGAATGAAATTCAACAATTGGTGAAATCAAGTTTTTGTTTTTTTATTGCATTATTAGTACTTGTACCAAAGGCAACAGGATATGAACGTAGAATTCATTTAACTTTAATGGTTATTTCAATGTTTTTGATTAGTTTATTAGCTTCTAGGTTTTTAAGAATAGCATTTAGAGAGCAGTTTGCAAGAAGAACATTAGTTATTGGAACAGGATATGAAGCAGCTCGGCTAGGTAAAATATCTAACAATAATCGTTTTGCTTTAACTGATGTCAAAGGATATGTAGATGTAAATAAAACTAATGAATTATATGGCTTTAGACAAGATAATATCATTAAACATAGTCATGTCTATGATTATAGTAAAATAGATGAAGCTATTAATAATTTAAAAATAGAACAGATAATTATTGCATTACCAGAGGCTAATCAACAAGTATTGGATAAGGTGATGAATGATATATATGGTAAAGTAGAAGCAGTTAAATATTTACCTAATGTAAATGGAACAATGACTTTTTCATCAGAAGTACAAGACTTTGATGGGCAATTGTTGATTGCTACATCGAATGATAAGATGTCATTATTAGATAGAATATTTAAACGTTTTATTGATATTATTGCAGGAATTGCTGGTGTCATCACCTTACTGCCGCTTATGATGTTTGTTAAATATAAATACATAAAAAGTGGTGATCATGATAATATTATGTTTTCACAAGAGAGAATTGGTAAAAATGGAAAATTAATAAAAATATATAAATTTAGATCAATGGTTCCAAATGCCGAAGATGTATTGGAAAGAATGATGGAAGAAGACCCTAAAATAAAAGAAGAGTATTTAACTAATAAGAAATTGAAAAATGATCCTAGGATTACTGAAGTTGGACATTTTTTAAGAAAGACCTCTCTAGATGAATGGCCACAGTTTGTAAATGTATTAAAGGGTGAAATGAGTTTTATTGGACCTCGGCCTTATCTTCCTCGCGAAAAGGAAGATATGGGACAATATTATGATTCAATTATTCAGCTAAAACCGGGTGTTACAGGTATGTGGCAGGCTAATGGTAGAAGTGATGTGGAATTTAGTTATAGATGTAAATTAGATGACTATTATTATCATAATTGGTCTATCTGGTTAGATTTTACAATCATGTATAAAACTGTTAAAAGTGTAGTGTATGGAAAGGGATCATTATAGAGTTAAATATTGACTATTCAAATGACTTAGGAATCATAACTTTAAGGGATGGACTTACGAAAAAGACAAAGAAACAACAGCTAAAAAATACTAGCTGTTGTTTCTTTTTATATTGATATTGCTTAACAATTATATTCATTTTGTACATTTTTAAATGATTTGCTCATTCTCTATTCTTATTTATCGTTAGCCATGTTTAGAGATTTTTCTGACTTATAAAAATATAAATAGGAAATCATCAATTCCTTTATTTATATCACTGATAATGATGTCAATGAAAGAAGACCTGGAAGGTTATAATTGAAACCCTAAAGATTTCAGAAGATATTTCTGAGGATTAAGTAATTGTAAAAATGCATTTAGAAATTTAATTTGGGTTAACAGAAAAGCAGATCTGTTCTAGCTGCATTAAAATCAAAAAAAGTGTATAAATTAAAAAAATAAAAAAGCATCTAGACAAAACAAAAGGAACAATTGCCAGATTTTAGCTGTTCCTTTAAACATATTTATACATTTTTTGGGTATCTTCTAAATTTCAACAGTTTTTTAGGACACTCAAATTGTTTGGTTACACAAAATATTTAATTATTTATAAATTATTAGTTTTTATTTTTCTTTAAGCTAGTAATAAAACGTAGTGGTCTTGTGATTTTCCAAGATTTAGAATTTAACATATTTGTTAGTTCTGTATTAATAGTTGTTAAATTATTACAAGTTATGTCTAGTTCGTTTTTTAATTTTATAATATGTTTTTCCAAATTATTAATTTTGTTAAATAGATAGTTATTGTTTGAAAATAAATCAATACATAAATATGAGATGCTAAGTTTTTTATAGCTATTACCCATTAAATCAATTAGAATTTGAGGATCATTACAATTTAAATAAATTGTTCTGTCTATTATTTTACCTCTAAGCACTGTGTATGGTGAACTGTCATTATCAAGTAAAATAGATAAGTTATCTAGGATCCATCTGCCATTTTCATCAGGATCAAAACGAATATACTTTGTACCTTCAGGAATATCTATTTCAAACGATAGTAATTCTTTATAAGTAGCCAAAGCATATTGTTTTGTGATTTTTGTTGATTCATCAAAACCATTGCCTTTGTCAAAATAAAAATCAGCTTTGCCGTTTAAAGTATATTGATATAGAGGGGACATTTCAGGATAATAGTATTTAGCAATTTTTTTGTTGAAATCGATAGAAGAGGAATCAGATAGCTTTTCCATTTCTGATAATAAGCGTTTTGAAGAATTGGCGTCTTTATATGTATGAAAAAGACTGAATTTATCATTTCTTATACTTTTAAATTTGTCGTTACCATTAATAATCATGTCTATATTTTTAATTAGTGAATTTTGATTTTTTACGATGACACCAGGCATTAAGATCTCAGGATTATCAGTAATAAAGCCACGATCATTTTTGTATTTTAATAAATCTGGACAAGAAAATATAATAGGTTTATCTAACAGTAAAAAATCTACATAAACTGATGAGTAGTCAGTTATTAAGATATCAAATGCATTCATTATATGATAAATAGTTAATAGTTTAGAATTCAAAGTATCAGTATTTAAAAAAATTAGTCTTTTTGGTAATTCAAAATTACCACTAGCAAAATATTCATTGTCTGCAAAATGTAATTTTGTGAAAATATAGGCATTATTTTTTTCTAAATATTTATCAATTAAGAATGGGTCATAATCTGAGTAATTAAAAATATTATTATTAAATGTTTCTCCTTCATTTTTAAGACCTTTTCTCATTGTTGGTAAATAAAGAATTAATTTATTATTGTCTATATCAATATCTGTTATTTTTTTTAATTCTTCTTTACCATTATAATTAAAAATCATATCATTTCTTGGAAAACCTGTTTGTTTAACTTTTCTTGGATCAATAGAGAAAAGGCCACTCATTGTTAGTTGGGCTAATCTAGAAGGAGCAGTAATAATGTCACTTTGAGTTGTAATTATTTTCAAATTTAAATATGCATTATCATCTGTAATAGAGGTACTAGTATTAAAAAAACCAATTAATTTAAGAGGAAATCCATGCCAGGCAGAAATATGAATTTGTTCTTTTTTTTTCGAATATGCAAATTCAAAAGATGATGTAACTAAAAATTTTGCTGAGTTGATCATTTGTTTTGCAAGATTGCTGTGCATTAGGGCACAATTTATATTAGCTTTTTTTAATAGATTAAGCATATTTGAATCTTTTACAATCCAAAAGGTATCATAGTCTGTGTATTTGTTAATATACTCCCAAAACCCTCTTGAATTATCAGAAAAGTCTGGATTGGATTCAAATACAATTAATTTGTTGTTTATGTTGTTTTTTTCCATATAAAATCCTTTCTATTATAAATGTTAAAGATATATTTAATATTATAATTTGTTAGATAATATAGATTTTAACATATTTGGTGCAGTATTAAAATTAAAAACACGCTAATTCAATCAGTTAAAATTAATTTTAAGTTAGTAATGGAGATAAAGTATAATTTCATTGTTAAATTCAATAAAAAAATATGATTTTATTTGAATCTTTTTCTAATAACTGTTAATATGACCAAGGTAGACAATAAAATCTTTAAATAATAAAGATACGTGGTATAATGAATAATAATTGTATTAAAATAAAAAAAGGAGTTATTGAGATGAAAGCTTCAAATGCAATAGAAGTAAGAAATATGTATAAAAGCTTTAAGTTACAATATGATAAACCAACAACTTTGAAGGAAAGACTGGTTTTTTGGACTAAAGGGGATAAAGAATATCATGAAGTATTAAAGAATATTAATATAGATATAAAAAAAGGTGAAACAGTAGCCTTAATTGGAACAAATGGAAGTGGTAAGTCCACATTGTTAAAATTAATGACAAAGATAATTTATCCTAATAAAGGTACAATTGAAACATCTGGTAAGTTAACATCTTTATTAGAACTAGGGGCAGGATTTCATCCAGATTTTACAGGAAGAGAAAATATATATTTTAATGCTGCAATATTTGGTTTAACAAAAAAAGAAATAGAAAAAAGAATTGATGAAATAATAGAGTTTTCGGAGCTAGGGGATTTTATTGATAATCCTATAAGAACATATTCATCAGGTATGTACATGAGATTAGCTTTTTCGATAGCCATAAATGTTGATGCTGAAATTTTGTTGATTGATGAAATTTTAGCAGTTGGTGATCAACATTTTCAAGATAAATGTTTTGCAAAGTTAGAAGAATTAAAAAACAGTGATAAAACAATTGTTATTGTTTCACATAGTTTAGATGTTGTAAAAAAATTATGTAATAGAGCTATTTGGATCTATAAAGGAGAATTTAAACTAGATGGAGATCCAATATATGTTATTGATGAATATTTAAAGCAGGTTGCGATTGATCATAAGGAAGAAAAGAAAAAAGCAGTTGAAAAAGGAATAGATAAGTATCATGGAACAATTTACATAGATTCTCCCAAAGACTTTGTTCATATAAGTTTAAAAAATCCCAATTTTGAAATTAAGGGATGGGAAATAAGCGATTGTGATAAATCTATATTTGAATTAAAGGTTGGAAATAAAATAATTAATAGTATAGAAAGAGTAGCAAGATTAGATGTGCTAGAGGCATATGCAGAGCAGTATGGAGGGTTTGCAGATGGTGATGAAATTGGATGGAAAACAAACTGCAATATTAATGAATATGTTCAATATATTCAAGACGGAGAGTTAACTGTAACTGCATCTTTATATGATTCGAATGGCAATGAAATTGGAAGAAAAGATTTAACCATCTACATAGACGAAGAGTAGGAGTGAAAATTATGTTTAAAAATTTATATAATTATAGAGAACTCTTGAAGACGAATGTAAAAAAAGAAATAAGAGGAAAGTATAAAGCATCATTTTTGGGGGTGCTATGGTCATTTATAAATCCTTTATTACAAGTTCTAGTATATGCTATTGTATTTCCATATTTGATGAGGGGAGCTGTAGATAACTATTTGGTTTATCTAGTCACAGGTATTATACCCTGGAATTTCTTTTTAATGACTGTTAGTCAAGGAATTACGACAATTAAATCTAATGCAGGAATAATAAAAAAGGTATATTTTCCAAGAGAAATATTGCCAATTTCGGTTGTAGCAAGTGGATTAGTTAATTTCTTTATATCTTGTATCATCATTTTAGTTTTTTGTTTATTGTTCCAGGTTGGTATTACATGGCATATTGTTTTATTACCTTTTGTGGCAATAATAGAAACAATTTTAGCTTTGGGAATCGTTTTGGCTTTAAGTGCAATTAATGTATATATCCAAGATATAGAGTATATAATAAGTTTTGTATTAAATATGTTGTTTTATGGAACCCCAATTATATATGAGTTAAGTCAGTTTAGTAATGTAGGACTTCTATATAAATTAGTATCATTAAATCCAATGACACAAATAATTAATGGCTATAGAGATATTTTTCTATATCATATAATGCCAGATATGTTTAATTTGTTTATTGTTTTAACAATTAGTGTAATTATTGCAGTTATTGGTTTTATTATATTCAGAAAATTAGAAGTAGGTTTTGCAGAAGAATTATAGGATCAGATGGAATATGAAGATAATAAAAAAAACATGGAAATTATTGTGCTTAATAGGGAGAGGAATAAGATTTTTCTGGCGTGAATATCGTTTTATAATTCCAATTTCAATGTGGAAAAAATATTATAAGGATACAAAGAGAAAAATTAAAAAAGCTATCAACGGATTACCAGTGTTGGATCCACAAAAAAAATTAGAATACAATGAATGGTTTTTGAAAAACAAAGCTAAAAAAAAATATGAAAATAATTTAAAATATCAACCACTTGTATCTGTTATTATACCAGTTTATAATGCACCAAAAAGTTATTTAGAAGAATGTATAGATTCAGTGTTGAAGCAAACATATAAAAATTTTGAAATATGTATTGTGGATGATGCATCTACAAATGCAAAGACTATTGAATGTTTAAAAAAATATGAAAAAAATGAAAAATGTAAAATAAGATGGTGTGATGAAAATGGGCATATTTCAAAAGCAAGTAATTATGCAGTTGAAATCGCTTTAGGTGAATTTATTGCATTATTAGATAACGATGACGTTTTAGATGAAAATGCATTATTAGAAAATGTAAAACTTTTAAATAAAAATAATAATTATGATTTGATTTATAGTGATGAGGATAAAATAGATTTTGATGGTAAGTTTTGTGAACCTCATTTTAAACCGGATTTTTCGCCAGATACATTGCTCAGTTTGAATTATATCTGTCATTTTACAATAATTAGAAAAGAAATTTTTAATAAAGTGGGTGGATTTAAAATTGGTACAGAAGGAGCCCAAGATTATGACTTGTTTTTAAGAATTTCTGAAATTACTACTAAGATAGGACATGTAGCAAAAATTTTATATCATTGGAGAAAAAGCGAGACATCTACGGCAGGAAGTTTATCTGCGAAAAGTTATGTTGAATTGAAAACTATCGATGTATTAGAAACCGCTCTTAAAAGACGTGGTATTAAAGGAAGAATAATAAAAGATGAGTATAGTGATTTTTATAGAACAGAATATATTTTAGATAAGGAACCTTCAGTATCAATAATTATACCAACAAGAGATTGTGTAAAAGTTACAGAGGAATGTTTAAAAAGTGTATTTGAATTAACAGAATATAATAATTTCGAAGTCCTTTTAGTTGATAATAATAGTGTAGAAAAGGAAACATTTGAAATGTTAAATAGATTTAAAAATAAATATGATAATTTTAAAATAATAAAAGCAGATATGGAGTTTAATTACTCGAAAATTAATAATCTTGCTATAAACAAAAGTAATAGTGATGTAATTGTTTTATTAAATAATGATACTAAAGTAATTACACCAAAATGGTTAAAAACAATGGTGGGATATGCAATACAAGATCATATTGGTGCTGTAGGTCCAAAATTATTATATGAGGATAAGACTGTACAGCATGGAGGTGTGTTATTGGGGTTAAATGCTGTGGCATCACATGCTTATATCAATGCTTCTGATGATGAATGTGGTATTTATGGAAGACTAAGAGTACCGTATAATTATAGTGCTGTGACAGCAGCTTGTTTAGCTGTTGAAAGAAGTAAAGCAATTGAAGTAGGATTACTAGATGAAAAATTGAAGGTTGCTTATAATGATATTGATTTTAATTTAAAATTAAGAAGTAAAGGATACTATAATGTTTTCTTACCGCAAGTATCTTTATATCATTTAGAATCAAAATCGCGTGGACTGGATACAACAACAGATAAATATGAAAAATTTAAAAAAGAAGAAAATTATATGTTACAAAAATATAAGCATATTATTGAGAATGATCCTTTTTATAATCCTAATTATAGTAAATGTGATCCAGAAGCTAATTTTTATTTAAATAAGGAGTGAAAATTATGAAGATAAATTATTTCATTGACAAAGTACAAATAAGTATATTAGGTAGTTACACTCATTTATGTATAAATGGCTGGGCTGTAGGTATTAATGGAGAAATACCTCATTTTTATATAAATATAAATGATGAAGAGGAAGATATAGAAATCGTTACAATTCCTCGGCGTGATGTATGTAAAAAATATAATTTTGATAATGCAAGTTTGCAATGTGGTTTCAGAATTGTAGTTAATTCAACAAAGAAAGTCAATAGATTAAATTTAATTGCGAGTATTGGTGAAAATTCAACTAATATATTGGATTTAGATAAAAAGGATATTGATAAAATAAGTAATACTGATACTGTTGAATATTCAATAGATAGTGTAAGCTATGATAAGGATACAAAGATGATGACAGTTAGCGGCTGGGCAATTTCTTATTATAAAGAAGAAATTTTATATAAGATTCAAGATGCTGATGGAAATACTATAGATTCTACAACAAGAATTATTAATCGTGAAGATTTATATAGATTAAAAATAGTTGATTTAGAAGGTAAATATTGTGGATTTATGATAAGCTTTTCATCATTAGAAAATGAAAAAAATTATTTAACTATTGAATCAGCAACTTTTACCAAAAAAATAGATTTAAGTAATGTAAATAAAGTTTCTAAATTATCAGTTGCAAAAGAGTATATCAAAGCGATAAATGGTACTAATGTTACAAAGGGAGTAAAATATTTAAAAGAAAATGGTCCAATTAAGTTTTTAAAAAGGTTAAAACAAGGGCCAGGTAGTTATACAATGAGCTATGCTGAATGGTTTGAAAATAACTGTGTTTCAGAGATAAAATTAAGAGAGCAAAAAAACCACAAATTTGAATATAATCCACAAATAAGTATTATTGTACCGACTTATAATACTCCTGTGGACTTTTTAAAGGAAATGATTGAATCAGTTATAAATCAAAGTTATAGCAATTGGCAACTATGTATAGCGGATGGAAGTGATACTGATAATATAGCACGAGCTATAATTAAAGATTATACTAAAAAAGATAGTAGGATAGTAGCTTGTTATTTAGAAGAAAATTATGGTATTTCAGGTAATACAAATAAGGCATTAGAATTAGCAACAGGGGATTATGTTGGTTTATTTGATCATGATGATTTATTGACACCTGATGCCTTATATGAGATAGTTCTAGCATTACAAAATGAAAAATATGATATTATCTATACTGATGAAGATAAATTGAATAATAAAACTAAGACATTAGTTGATCCAAATTTTAAACCTGATTTTAGTATAGATTTGTTTAGATCACATAATTATATTACACATTTTTTTGTTGTTAGTACTGATATAATTAAAGGAATAGGTGGTTTTAGAAGTGAATTTGATGGATCGCAGGATTATGATTTAATGTTTAGATGTATTGAAAAGGCAAAGGGGATTTATCACGTACCTAAAATATTATATCATTGGAGAATGCATGCCTCATCAACAGCAGAAAACCCAGAGAGTAAAATGTATTGTTATGATGCTGGTAAAAGGGCAATTGAAGAGCATTATAAAAGAATCGGAGTAAGAGCTAAAGTAGAAATGATGCCCAAACCATTATGGGGCATGTATCATACTATTTATGAAACCCTAAATAATCCACTAGTTTCAATCGTTATTCCTAATATGGAGCATAAAGATGTTTTGAAAACTTGTATAGATTCACTTTTAAATGTAAATACATATAAGAATATTGAGATAATAATTGTTGAAAATAATAGTAAATCAACTGAAATTTTTGAATATTATAATGAGTTAGAACAAATGAATGATAATATTAAAATTGTAAAGTGGGATAAAGAGTTTAATTATTCAGCAATTAATAATTATGGTGTAACTTTTGCAAAAGGAAATTATCTTTTATTTCTAAATAACGATACAGAAGTAATAGAACCAGATGCTATATCTGAAATGCTAGGATGCTGTATGCGAGATGAGGTTGGTATTGTTGGAGCAAAACTATTATATGAGGATGATACTGTACAACATGCAGGGGTAGTTATTGGTTTTGGTGGATTTGCAGGGCATGTATTTACAGGAATAAAAAAAGATGATTATGGTTATATGGTTAGAGCACGAATTAACTGTAATTATAGTGCTGTAACAGCTGCCTGTATGATGGTAAAAAAAGAATGTTTTGAAAAAGTAGGAGGATTTGATATTAAGTTTAAAGTTGCATGTAATGATATTGATTTTTGTTTAAGAGTAAGAGAGCTAGATAAATTAGTAGTTTATAACGCTTTTGCATTATGGCATCATTATGAATCTAAATCTAGGGGATATGAAGATAGTCCAGAAAAGGTTAAGCGTTTTGAATCGGAAGTAGCTTTATTTCAAGAAAGATGGATAGATATTTTAACAAATGGAGATCCATATTATAATAGTAATTTTAAAATAGAGCATGGTCCATTTGTGTTATCTTAAAAATTATATATGAAAAATGCAAATGAAAGGGAATAGTATTTTTTAAAATACAATAAAATGTGGATCTATGTATAATTTAATATATAAATTAAGAAATAAAATATTATTAATAATTATTTTTATACTTCTAACTGTTTTATATTTCTTTTCAGCTAAACCTGCACAAATTAATTATGTTGATTATAATGGTCTTAATGCTAGTATGGCTGAAAAATTGAATATAGGTGAAACTAGTGGTCGAAGTGAGGAAATATTAAATGAAATAGATAATCAAAAAATTTTAAAAGTTAAAAATGGTGATAATATATCTCAGACATTTTCACTAAATACTATTTATTTAGATACTTTAGGTTTAAAGTTCCGTTCAAATGGTAATGCAACTTTAAGAATAAAATTGATAGATGAAAATAATAGAGAAGTTTATAGTGATAATATAGATGTGACTAACGGTTTTATAAATAAGGATTTAGAAATTAATAGCAAAAGATATGATCGAAAAACAAATTTTTTTCTAATAATAAATGTAGAAACAAAAAATCCACAAACAAATGTAGAAATTTATACAATAAAAGAGGAGACTAATAATTTAGTAATAAACAATAAACTTCATGAAGATGGAAATATTCTAATAAAATCTGAAGGTAGACGAAATATTTATAAACAAAAAACTATATTATTGTTAATTTTAAGCGTTATTATAGCTATAACTATATTATTAGCATCTTTATATTCAAAAAAAGAAAAATTTTATAATATGATTAATACTAAAATACTTTTTATTAAAAGAAAAGTTTGGTATTTAGTGTCAGAGTGGATAGTGTATTTGGCTCTATTGTATGTGTTTTTGCAGTTCTTCTGTTCTTTTATTTATAAGGAACAAATAAATTTTATTTATATGACTTTGTTTATTATCCTATTTAGTATATTTATATTTTTTATTAGTATTTTAATCATAAGTTTTAAAGAAGATACGGCATTTATTTTTCTTTTAATTGCCATTCCAGTTGGATTAACTTTTATGTTATTTATTTTGCCTGAACAGGTACCAGATGAAAATGTACATTTTGGAAAAGCTTATCTCACGTCTCAGTTTAATTTTACATCAGCTGGCGAATTTATGATAACTAACAAATTTAACACTTTTAGCATAACTAATTATAATGATATACTACCCAAAGTATTTGAATTGGATAATTATAGTAATGTGAAAGTATCACATGATATATGTAATTATAATTTTATACTTTATATAGGACCAGCTTTAGCAATTTTAATCACTAGAATATTACATTTATCTGTTTATTTTAGTTTTTATGCTGGCAGAATGGTGAATTTAGCGATATTTTTGTTTTTTGTATATCAAGCTATTAAAATTACCCCTAAAGCAAAATGGATATTTTTGGTGTATTGTTTTAATCCCATGTTGCTACAACAGGGAATGTCGTATTCGGCAGATTGTATGATTAATAGTGTATGTATTTTTGCTGTAGCATATTTTTTTAAGTTGTATTATTCAAATGATGCAATTGAAAATAAAGATATATTTGTAGTTTTTTTCATGATAGGCTTTATATTAATTACTAAATATGTTTATTTACCAATATTTGGAATATATTTTTTGATTATAAATAAGTTATTTAAAATTAATTATAAGCAATTTATTCTTTGTATTGTATGCTGTATAGGCATAGGTGTATTTTATTATATTTCCTTAAAATTAAACGAAAATCAGGTGCAATTAGCATCACACACAGAATATTTAAAGGCAATGCAAGTTGATCAAGGAAAACAAATTGAATTTTTAGCAAAAAGCCCTAAAAATATTTATTATATGCTTAGAGATACTTTGCAACATTATGGCGATTTTTATGTTGAATCGTTTACTGGAAAACTAGGATGGCTAATAATTAGTATAAATGATATTTCAGTATATATATATTATATTTTATTACTAGGTGTGATGTTTTTTAGGGGAATTGATAAAATTGGAATACTTAAAAGATTATGGATGATTTTATTGGGAATTATTATAATGATTTTGGTAATTTTAGGTTTATATTTACAATGGACAACGGTTGGTGTATTTATAGCAGAAGGAATACAAGGAAGGTATTTTTTACCGTGTATACTGATAATTTCATTAGCACTATCTTATAATAAAAAAATGATTAGTAGTCATAAATATGTAGACTATGGAATTGTATTTTGTTTATGTGTAATGGAGGGATTAGTTTTTATAGATATTGCTAAATATTTTATGTAGATTTTATGTTTATTATAGTTTATGATATATAGAAAACTATTGCAGAGTACTAACTGCCTAAAATGTTGATAGGATTACCACATTTGTGTCTATGAGTAAACTTATTTTTCTAAAACAAAAAATAGTAGAAGATGATTGGTAAAAATATTGAAAATTCATTCTTAAGAGTTGATGAACTTTATTTATGTGTATTCATTTGTTATAATAGGTGCGATTTCGTACAATTAATTCGATGATAAGTTGAAATGATTAGTAATAAAAGGAAAAATACTAATAGGCAGAATATCAGTGAAATATTTATTAGTGTGGTATGCGTCATTTTTTGTAATAGTGTTATTATCATTAATTCCTAGTTTATTTGAATATATTGAAGATAAACTAGGTTTTTAAACTATTTCCAATTTAATTGTAGATTTTTTATTTGTAGTACTTTTTTAATAAACATAGTGTTAGCGGTTATTATTGTTGGATAAACAATAATAATAAATTTTTTAATTCAAGAAGTATCTATGTTAAAAAAGAAGATAAATATTCAAAATGGACATGAAAAAAGGAGAGATAATTTTTTAATTATCAAGTAGTTTTATGAAAAATAATTTAAGGAAAAATATTATATGGAATACTTTGGGAATGACATTTAATTCCTTTAATTCGTTATTTTTTTTGATTTTGGTTAATCGAATAAATGGGATAAATATTGCAGGAGTATTTAGTTTTGCTTTTTCGGTTGCTTGTCTATTGTATGTTGTAGGGGTTTATTCCGGAAGAACATTTCAGGTTTCAGATATAAAAGGAGAATTGAATGATAAAGAATATTTGGTTCATAAAATTTTAACCTGCTTAATTATGTTTGTTTTAGTAGTACTTTTTACATTGATTAAAGATTATACACTAGATAAGAATTTAGTTATAATAATAATGACAGTGTATAAACTATTAGAAGCTTTTAGTGAAACATTTTATGGTTGTTTACAAAAAAATGAAGAACTTCATATAGTAGGTAAATCATTATTTTATAAATCGATAGTAGGATTGTTAGTATTCTTTCTCGTTGATTATTTTACTAAAAATATAATATTATCTTGTATTGCGCTGGTTATTAATAGTATGGTTTATATAACTTTTTATGATATAAGAAAGTCAATTTCTTTAATTAGCAAAGATAAAATACGGATAAATAAAGTGTTTAAACTATTTAAGATTGGTTTTTCTGTTTTTGTATTTTCGTTTTTGGCTATTTTTATCGTAAACATTCCTAAATATGTAATTGATGTGTTATTATCAGATAGTTTCCAGACAATTTTCAGCATTATAATTATGCCAGGAACAGTAATGAGTTTGTGTGGACAATATATAATGGCTCCTTTGTTAACGCAAGTTGTAGATTTTTATAATCATCAATTATATAATGAATTTATAAATTTAATATTAAAAATGGTGAAGATTTTAATTTTATTAGGTTTTTTAGTAGAAATTATTGCTGCTTTTATAGGAATACCTGTTTTGGGATTCATATATTCAATTAATTTGGATAAATATAAATTAGATTTAATACTAGTTATATTTGGAGCGATTTTATACGCTTTATCAGGAGTTTTATCTACAGCATTGGTAACGATGAGAAAGAATACTGTTCAAATGTTCATATATATAATAGATTCTATTTTTAGTATATTTGTTTGTTATATTTTAATAAAATCTTTTGGTGTACATGGTGCTGTTTATGGGTATGTATTAACTATGGTGTTGCATGGTATGTTATATATTTTTTATTTTATGTTTGAGTTTAAGAAATGTAAAAAAATGGCAGTTGAAAATATTTTATAATAAATTTTATTAGATGTTATAATTAGGTATAAAAATAAATATGATATTATTCTATAAATGTAAATTATAAAGTTAAGTTTGTTGATAAAAATTATTTTTGCATTTATTTTATATTAAGATGCAACATATTATCTAGGATAAACTATTAGGTTGTAAAAATCGATTTAAAAATATATTATGTAAGGAGAAATCAAATGAAATTATTAGTTACAGGTGTTAAAGGACAATTAGGACATGATATTGTCAATGAATGTAAAGAAAGAAATATTGAAGCAGTAGGTGTAGATGTTGAAGAAATGGATATTACTGATGCCAAAAAAGTAGAAGAAGTAATAAAGGATGGAAATTATGATGCAGTAGTACACTGTGCCGCATGGACAGCTGTAGATAAAGCTGAAGATGAAGTTGAGGCTTGTACTAAAGTAAATGTGGAAGGAACAAAGAATATCGCTAATGTATGTAAAGAATTAGATATTCCAATGATGTACTTTTCAACTGATTATGTATTTGATGGCCAAGGTGAAACTCCTTGGAATGAATATGATAAAAGACATCCATTAAATGTTTATGGTCAAACTAAATATGAAGGAGAATTAGCAGTTGAGGCTTTAAAAAAACATTTTATTGTAAGAATTGCCTGGGTATTTGGGGTTAACGGTAATAACTTCATTAAAACTATGCTTCGTTTAGGTAAGGAACGCGGTGCTGTTAGTGTTGTAAATGACCAAATTGGCTCTCCAACTTATACATATGATTTGTCAAAATTAGTTGTTGATATGATTCAAACAGATAAATATGGAATTTATCATGCAACAAATGAAGGATTATGTTCATGGTATGAATTTGCATGTGAAATTTTTAAACAGGCAGGGATGAATGTTGAGGTAACTCCTGTTGACTCTAATGCTTTTCCTGCTAAAGCTAAAAGACCAAGTAATAGTAGAATGTCTAAAGATATGTTAGATAAAAATGGATTTGATCGCTTACCGACCTGGCAGGATGCTTTAAGTAGATATTTAAAAGAAATTGATTATTAAACATAAAAATGCTAGTATTAAACAAATACTAGTTTTTTTATTGAGGTGATTTAATGAAACATGCTAAAACAGAAAATAATATAAATTTTAATGAAAATGAAATAGACGAAAGCTTGGATGAAAATTTTGGAATTGATCAAAAAAACGAAAAACATAAAAGCTATCATAAAATTATTTCTATAATAATTGTAATTATAATGATGGGATATTTGTTTAGTAAATATCATCCTGTAGATAAACCACTTAGTTTTATAATTATTTATACAATTGTCTCAATATGTATTTGTATTTTTCTTTTGTTGGGAATTAATCAAATATTAGAAGGTAAATATAAATTAGAAAAAATATTTCTAACTTGTGCAATTCCTTTAGGAATTATTTATACTTTGCTAATTCCACCAGGAATAGTACCAGACGAATGGGTTCATATGCATAACACCTTTTCTTTATCAAGTCAGATAATGTTAAAAGAAGAAAATCAAAAAATAACTATGAAAAATAGTGAAATTGAATTATATAAGCTACAAATAAAAGAAGGTAATAATGATTATTATAATTATATTTATAATAATATTTTTAGTATTAGTAAAAATAACAACTATTCAAATATAGATATGGAATCAACAGAGATAGGACAATTATTTGGTTATTTTCCAGCTGTTATGGGGACGACAGTATCAAGAATACTTCATTTAGGAGCAGTTACTACTGTATATGTATCCAGATTATGCAACTTTATTTTCTATTTGTTCCTAACCTATTTTTCTCTCAAAAAAATACCTTTTGGAAAAGTATTGTTATTTGTAATTACTATGCTGCCAATGGCAAGTCATCAGATGTTTTCATTATCTTATGATACGATTATTAATTCTGCATCCTTTTTTTGTATTGCTTATGGAATGTTTTTTGTTTATCAATCTAGCAAAGTAGAATTAAAAGATATAATAGTATATGGATTATCAGGGCTGCTTTTACTTTTCAACAAAGGCTCAGCATATGCATTTATCCTAGTAATTCCCATACTCGCAAAATATTTTAATCCTAATGGAGGAGCCTATGCAAAGAAAATAAAAAAATTAACGTTTTTAATTATTATATTAGGGATTATTTTAATAAAATTAAGAACATATATAGGTGCTGAAAAAGTTACCTCATTAAGTAGTATAGCTGGGCAGAAAATTGTTTCCTGGACAGGAACACCTTCTTATACTTTAACAGAAATGCTAAGTAATATTCCTAATACAATTCAGCTGTTTTTAAAAACATTTGTAGAAAAAAGCTGTTATTATATTAATACTGCAATTGGTTCATTAATGGGATGGCTAATAATCCCAATACCTGCATGGATAATCAATAGCTGGATTGGAATCCTAATTACTAGTGCTTTTGTCGAAAAATCAGATTGCGATGTTTTTACTTATGAGCATAAGTTATTATATTTTTTTATTGCATTAGGCATAATCTTAGTAGTTATGCTAGCAATGGCTTTAGATTGGACACCTAGTGGCTACACAGTGATTGAGGGAGTACAAGGACGTTATTATATCCCGATTATCTTTTTGCTATTAATCCCATTACAAAATAGCAAATTATATTTAAATCAAAAACTGGTAAGTCTTTTACTTTTAATTATTTCAATTATGTCTGCAATAACAGTAATTAATCTGATGCCATTAGTATTATAAGTGAAACATGGTTTCACTTTTTTCTTTTGTTTATTAATTGTTATTAATATGATAGAATAGAAAAGAAATAAAATTAAAGAGGAATAGTAATGAAAAGTATATTTAAAAATATAGATAAAAAAGTTATAATAGGGTCTTTATTGGTATTTATAAGCGTATTAATTGTTGTTTCGATTATTTGGGGAAATAGAACTTTTTCTGTAAAAACTCTTAATCAAATAATATTTCATTTAAAAGTACCAATGGAAGGAACAGATAATGGGATATATGTAGACTGGTTTATTTTTAGTGTTCCAGTTAGTATTATTGTTGTGGTAGTGCAAAATATGATTTTATTCAATCTTCATCGGATATTTAAAAAATATGGACAAAAGATATATTTATTTATAAGAAAATATTTTGTAAAATGGGGCATAGTTTGTTTGATTAGTTCTTTAATTTTTACAATTCATAATTATGATATATATGGTTATATTGCTAATGCATTTCAAAAAACAGATATCTATGAAACTTATTATGTTGATCCTAGCATAACTAATGTAACTTTTACAAAAGAAAAAAGAAATCTTATTCATTTATATTTAGAGTCATTTGAAAGTACATATGCTAATATTAAAGTGGGCAATGGTGAGCAAATTAACTATATTCCAGAGCTAAGTAAGCTGGCTAAAGAAAATATAAATTTTTCCAATAATGATGACATTGGTGGAAGTTTAACGATTGATGGAACTCAGTGGACGATTGCTTCGCAAGTATCAATGAGTATGGGAATTCCTTTAACTCTATCTTTCAAAGATAAGAAATATGACCAGGATAGTGAATTTATACCAGGTGGATATTCGATTGGAGAGATTCTTGAAGAAAATGGATATGTTAATGAATTTATTTGTGGTTCTGATGCTGATTTTGGGGGTACATCTAATTTTTATAAGCAGCATGGAAATTATAAAATTGCAGATTATAAATATTTTAAGGAAAATGGTAAAATTCCAAATGATTATTTTGTTTTTTGGGGGATTGAAGATGCAAAATTATTTGAATTTGCTAAAGAAGACATAACAGAGTTATCTAACGAAGATAAACCATTTAATGTAGAAATCACAACTATAGATACTCATACACCGGATGGGTATTTATGTGATCTATGCAAAAACAATCATGATAATCAGTATGCAAATGTGATTGAATGCCAGTCACGACAGGTAAATAATTTTATTGAATGGTGTAAAACACAGTCATGGTATGAAAATACTACAATTGTTATTACAGGGGACCATAATAGTATGTCAGAGAAATTTTTTACAAATATTGATAAAGATTACATAAGAACACCATATAATTGTATTATTAATAGTGCTGTAGAACCTCAAAACAGTAAAAATAGAAATTTTAGTACAATGGATATGTATCCAACTATCCTTGCGGCAATGGGAGCAAAAATCGAAGGTGATCGATTAGGATTAGGTACTAATTTATTCTCTGATAAACAAACACTAATGGAGAAAATAGGCTTTGATGCTTTAAATAGAGAAGTCCAAAAGACATCAGATTTTTATAATACTACGATTATAAATATAGAAAAATAAGGTGGTGAAAATAATGAAAACAGGTATAGTTGTTTTAAATTATAATGATGCAATGGAAACTGTTAAATTTGTAAATGATATCAGCAGTTATAATACAGTTAATCAAATTGTTGTTGTTGATAATGGTTCAACAGATGATTCGTTAAATCAGTTAGAAAAGATAGAAAATATTAAGTTGATTTCTCTAGAAAATAATCTAGGATATGCAGCAGGTAATAATGCAGGCTTAAGATATTTATATGAACAGGGTTATGATAACTATATTATTGCAAATCCAGATATTATTATTGATAAACGTAATTTAATTGATTTTATAGCTTATATGAATTCATTAAATGAATATCAGATTTTTGGTCCAACGATTAATGAACATGATGAAATTAATCATGGCTGGAAGCAAAGAACAATTAATTATGATATCTATGATAATTATCCGATAATAAACAGGTTATTTAAAAATATGATCAAATATTCTAAACGGCATTATACAGGCGCAAGTTCGTTAGTAGATTGTATATCTGGATGCTTTTTTGGAATAAAAAAAGAAGTAATTGATCAGATTGGTTTTCTTGATGAAGGAACTTTTCTATATTATGAAGAGGATATTTTATGTGCTAAAGCTAAAAAAGCTAATTTAAAGATATGCGTATTAAATAACGTTAAAATTATTCATAATCATGCAGTAACGATTGATAAAAATATTAATCGTTATCGTAAAATGAGAATTTTAAAAGATTCCCAAATATATTATCATCAGACATGTTTTAATCATTCAAAACATAAATTAAATCATTTAAAAAGAACTGCTAACTTGGCATGTAATTTTGCTTATTTAAGAACAGATAAAAAGATTGTTAATAAGCATAATCGTTCTAAACAAAAGATAACGATATTATCACTACATTTAAGAGTAGGAGGAATTGAAAAGGCTGTCTGTTCATTAGCTAATATGTTAGTAGATGATTATGATGTAGAAATTGTTAATGTTTATAAATTATGTCAGCCTGCTTTTTACATTGATGAAAGAGTAAAAGTCACATATCTTTCTACTGATTTAAAGCCTAATAAAGAAGAATTAAAATATGCATTTAAAAATAAGAACATTAAAAAAATTATTAGGGAAGGTTTTAAATCGTTAAATATTGTTTTGAAAAAAAGAAATTTAATAAAACAGGCTGCTAAAGATAATGATGGTGACATCATTATCTCAACGACTCTTGCTTTTAATCAAGCCTTTGCTAAATATCAAAAAAATAAATTGTTGATTGCCTGGGAACACTGTCATCCTGACAGAAGTTCTAATTATTATAAAAAAGTATATAAAGCAGTTAAAAAATTTGATTTATTTATTCCACCTTCAAAATCAATTTATGAGTTTTATAAAGAATATCTAACTGGACCACAATGCTTATATTTATCACCATGTATTGATGAAATACCTAATGATCAGGCATCATTAAGCACCAAACAAATTACTGTAATGGGAAGACTTTCTAAAGAAAAAGGCTATGATGATATGTTAAGAGTATTTGAAAAAGTTTTAAAAAAGGTTCCTGATGCTAAATTAAATATTTTAGGTGATGGGGAAGAACGGACTAACTTGAGTGTCTTAGCTGATCAATTAAAAATAAATAAAGCAGTAACCTTTTTTGGTAATACAGTCGGTGAAGAAAAAAAGAAAGTATTAAAAGATACTAGTGTATTTGTTACTACATCACATTATGAAAGTTTTGGATTAGTTTTATTGGAAGCAATGAGTTATGGCATACCATGTGTATCGTTTGATAGTGCTAAGGGATCTTTAGATATAATTGATGATGGTAAAGATGGGTTCATTATCAAGGATAGAAATATTGATGAAATGGCTAATAAAATAGTTGATTTAATAAATCAAACGCCAATGGAAATAGCTAATAATGCCAAAAAAAAAGCACAGCAGTTTTCATATCAAAATGTTAGAACAGAGTGGTTAGAAACGTTTAAAAGTTTTAATATTCATGATTTAAAAACACGTATTATATTTACTTCATCAGCAGGTGGACATTTTAGTGAGCTGTGTGAATTAAAGGAATTGATGGAGCGGTACAATTCATTTTTAATAACTGAAGACCATGAAATGATGCAGGATCATAAAAAGACTAATAAATCTAGATCATGGTATATGCCTGCCGGAACCAAAGAACACTTATTTAAATTTTTATGTAATTTTCCAATTAATATTTGTAAAAGTTTTAAAGTGTATTTAAAAGTTAGACCAGATTTAGTAATTGCAACAGGAGCTCATACAACAGTACCAATTTGTTATATTGCAAAAATGTTTGGTAAAAAGGTGATTTTTATTGAAACTTTTGCTAATATCACAACGAAAACATTATCAGGTAAGTTAGTGTATCCAATTGCAGATTTATTTTTAGTCCAATGGGAAGATATGTTAAAATTATATCCAAATGCTAAATATCGAGGAGGGTTAAAGTAATGAGAATTTTTGTTATGTTTGGAACCCAGGATAAACGCTTTGATCGTTTATTAAATGCAATTTTGGAATCTAAGTTTGTTAAAAAAAATGATGTTTATGTTCAATTAGGATATACTAAAGGTACATATCAGGGGATTAATTGTCAGGAATACTATAGTGAGGAAGAATTAAATCATCAAATAAAAGTTGCAGATTTAATAATAACTCATGCGGGAGTAGGAGCTATTGTTTCATCTCTAAAACAAAAAAAACGAACGATTGTTGTACCAAGATTAGGAAAATATAAAGAACAAAATAATGATCATCAGGTACAAATTATGGAGCGTTTTAATAAACAAGGTTATATTATTCCTTGTGATGATTTAAGTAAACTTGATGAAATAGTCAATAATGCTTATGCCTTTGAACCAAAAGAGTATAAAACAGAAAAACAGGGGATTATTGATGAAATAACAGTTTTCATCAATAATCTTTAGGAGGAAGATCATGCATACATATGTAGTGTTAGCGTATAAAGAATCAGACTATTTAGAGGATTGTATTAAATCAGTACTAAATCAAAAGTATCCTAGTAAAGTAGTTATTGCTACTTCTACACCTAATGAATTTATTCAAGGGATTGCTAAAAAATATTCTTTAGAGGTAATAGTAAATCCTAATCCAGGTAAAGGGATTGGTTATGATTTTGATTTTGCTGTTTCTTGTGGTAAAACAAAATTAACTACAGTTGCTCATCAGGATGATATTTATGATTATGAATATTCAGATTTAATTATTAAAGCATACAAAAAAAATCAAGATTCATTAATTGTGTTTAGTGATTATTATGAAATTAGAACAGAGGGTAAGGTATATTCAAATACTAACTTAAAGATTAAACGAATACTTTTGTTACCGCTTAAAAGTAGATTATTAGCTTCAACTAAGTTTGGTAAACGATTATCGCTTCGCTTTGGTAATACTATTAGCTGTCCAGCAGTTACTTTTATAAAAGATAATATTAAAACGGAAGATATTTTTAAATGTGATTTTGTTTGTAATGTTGACTGGCTTGCCTGGGAAAAACTTTCTTTAAAAAAAGGTAAATTTACTTTTGTTAGTAAGCCGTTAATGGGGCACCGTGTTCATGAAGGGTCAACAACAACGGAGATTATTAATGAACGAATACGAACTAAAGAGGATTTAATAATGTTTCAAAAATTTTGGCCAGAATCAATATCAAAATTAATTAATAAATTTTATGTAAAGGCTGAAGATAGTAATAATTGATAAATATTTGGATATTTATTGCAAAAATAGTAGATTAAATCAGAAAAAGAATTTATAATGTTTTTTGTATATATAAAAAATAAAGGAGATAGTCTATGCTAAAGAAATCATTAAGTCTATGTTTAGTACTAACGATGATGTTTGGATTAACAGCTTGTAGTAATGATGATTCTAAACCGGATTCTGATAATCAAACAAATCCTACTGACAATGCTGTTACTAAAGAAGAAAGACCTTTTACTGAATCAGATGGATTAATTAAGTATTTTACAATTAATGGGGAAAATGTATGTTTACCTGAAACAGTGGGTGAATATGTTAAGTATTTAGAAAAAATTGGGACAAAAGTAGAATTAGGTGATACAGGAAAAACAGTTGACGAGGCTCCAGAGTTAAATGCTGGTGGTGTTTCATCTATGGTTGCTTTTTTAAAAGTTTATTTAGATGATTCAGAAGATGAATGGCAATGGTTTGGTATTCGTTATGAAAATGATACTGATGAGGATTTGCCTGTTGCTGACTGTAAAGTAACACAGATAACTTTAGATTATGATACTATTACTGAAGAAGAAAATCATCATGGAATAGATTCTATTGTATTTATTACTAATGAAAATGAAGAAATTCCTATGGATGGAAAATATGCAAGTAACAAGATTTATAAATTAATTGGAGCAGCACAGCAAAATACTGATGGTCACCTGCATTATAGTGATGACCAGGGGTATAAATATGAAATGGTTACTGAGAATCAAAAAGGTATTTTAACAAGGATGGTTATAACTTATCCAGAAAATTAATATGTAATAGAGATTTTATTTGAATAAAAGATGAAAAAATCAAAGTGATTAATAAATTTTTTTGGATATTTATTGATTAGTATTAAATGAAAAGATCTGTAAAGAATAAGAATAATAATCTTTACAGATCTTTCTTTATTTAGAAAGAAAAGATATCTTAATTGGAGACTGCTGAAAAAGTAGCTATTTTAGAAAAACTAGCTACTTTTTTACCACTTTTGTTAATATTTGAGGTTTAAATAGGTAATTATCCTCCACTTTAAGATGAAAAACTGCTTACTTTTTGGGATAAATAACTCTAGTGTCTTGTTTTTCAGCAGC
>JAETPY010000031.1 GCA_021770925.1 Erysipelotrichaceae bacterium
AAGGCATGTGAGTTAACCGTTTCTCCAACAGGCCATGGCGCTTGAAGTAGGACTCGAACCTACGACCGATCGGTTAACAGCCGATTGCTCTACCAACTGAGCTATTCAAGCAACTTGGTGCCCTAATATAATATCATTTATATAAATTATATGCAATACTTTTTTACAATTTTTTTATTTTTATTATAGCCCAGTATTGTAAAATATAACTATAATAGAACGAATAAGAAAAATATACTTTTTTTATCAATTTATTCTGGCTACTCATATTCCTTAAATTTTAGATATAAATACTATTTATATTAACTCAACTATATTTGATCATTTAAATTTAATAAATATACCTCTCATACAAGTCATCCTCATTATCGCTATCTATTAAAATATTTTCCATTTCCATCTCTACCTGACTATTAACGCTACTACGGATATATTTTAAAACTATCCCTGTTTGCTGATCAATTAACAAAGATATTATTCCCCCTTCACTATATAAATCGTTGATAACCTTCCCTTCTACCAAAAAAACTTCTCTATCTAAAAATTTATCTTTCCCTTTTATACTAAAATTATTTAAATCAATTCCCAACTGTCTTAATGCAATATCCTCTGGAAATAAATATGGTGCTACATCTCCATATAAATCATTAGCAACTCGTGACACATTCATATCATCTTTTCTATCTTTTAAAGACCAGTCTGCAAATTTAAATAAATTATCCTCTTTTTTTACTTCTTCAATACTAATTTGTTTTTTATTAATCAATTCTTCAAAACTTAAGTTTTCTAAATCCTTTTTTTTCCCTGTAAAAAAATACATCTGTTCACTATCTCTAAACATTACCTGTTCACTATATCCACCAGAAGACTTTTGATATATATACGACTTATATTCTGGGATATTAATCTGAAATTCATATTTTATCTGTGTTTGATTATCTAAATAAGTCGAGGTAACCCCCATCTTTCCACTTACTAAATTATAGTAATCAACACTATTAATCATCAGCATCAACAAATCACTTTTACCTTGTTGATCATCTTTAAAATTTATCATATTTTTAGAAACTATTCTTTGCTGATTAAGTTTAGATATATCAATTTTATATGTTGAAACCATACTTTCGTTATCTTCTTTAACACACCCACTCAACAATGTTATTCCTATCATTATACTAAGCCATTTATTTTTCATAATCACTAACATCCTTTTTATTTTATTAAACCACTATTGCTATTAAAATTATGTAGAAAAAACTATTAAAATATTTTTATTAAATATGCTATTATTTATTTAGGGGTGGTAAAAATGAAGTATCAAGAGCTAGAAGTAAAAAGTGCTTTAAACAAAGTAAAGGGCCGTTTCCCTTTTAAATGGGATTTAAATATTTATCGTGGCTGCCAGCATGGCTGCATCTACTGCTACGCAATCTATAGTCATAAATATTTAAACGACACTAACTACTTTCAAACTATTTATTATAAAAAAAACATTCTTAACTGTTTAGAAAAAGAACTATCATCACCTAAATGGAAACGTGAACTTGTAAATATTGGTGGAGTTTGTGATAGTTATCAACCAATTGAAGAAAAATTGCAGATAATGCCTGAAATTCTAAAATTAATGATAAAATATAAAACCCCTATTATCATCTCTACCAAATCATCATTAATATTGCGCGATCTTGATCTAATTAAAAAATTATCAAAAATTACATATGTTAATATCGCCTGCACCATTATAACTGTTGATGACAATTTGCGCAGGATTATCGAACCTGGCAGTTCTTTAATAATTGAACGCTTTAAAGTTCTTGACCAAATAAAAAAACATACCAATGCTTGTACTGGAATTCATATTATGCCTATAATTCCTTTTTTAACTGATCAATATGGAAATTTAAATGGTTTATATAAAATGGCGAAAAAAGTTAATGTTGATTATATTTTACCTGGTATTTTATATCTAAGAGGTCAAACTAGGACATATTTTTTCAATTATTTAAAAAAATATGATTATAATCTATACAAAAAAATATCTTCTCTTTATTATCAAAAAGAAGATTTTATCTCTTATAAAAAAAATCTATACACTTCTATCAATCATTTAAAAAAACTATATAATATAAATATCCCAAAATATCCAAAACAATAATATTAAATTTTTATATCCTTATTATTTTGATATACTAAAAGGTTCATAAGAATAATCTTTTGAACCTTTTATATTTGTTATTTTTATATTACGATTTAAGATTAATTACTTTCATCAGTTTTATTTTTTTTCTTAAAGAAATAAAAAGCACCAGCTCCAACAACTACTATTGCTGCTATTACTCCAATAATTAATCCTGAATTACTAGAAGAACCAGAAGTCTCAGATACAATCACAATATCATTAGATAATTTTTCTATATCTTTCAATCCAATTGTAACTGCATTACCTTTAACTTCTCCAATCGAAGAGCTTTTAACTTTTCCAGGCATAGAAATTTTAATATTAAACTCTAGACCCATTTTTTCTAATTGGTCTACAGAATAGCCAAGCTTCTCAAATTCGTCAGTGTTTATAGCATTATCAAATTCAGAACCTTCCAATCTTAAAGTATACTTATTTCCCTTAACATTCAAACTTTCTAATATCTCCTCAGAAATGTCTTTTGGTGCAGCTGCTTTAAAACCAACATATTTTTCTCCATCAATTTCTTCGCTTACATCCCCTAGATTCCAATCTTTAAGTTTTTCATCTTCTAACAGCTGCTTTTTAATATCTTCCTGAGACATCTGATAAGTATCCATCATTTCTTTAGAATATAGCATCGTCATATTAACATCTGCATTATCTTTACCAGTTATATTAATTTGATAACGTATTTTCATGCATCCCGTCAGTGCTAATGTCATAATAAAAACTGCTAATAATTTAAATAATTTTTTCATTTCTTTCCCTCCATCTACGAATAAATTATATCAACATTTTGTACATTTAGCAAAAACTATAATCATTTTTTTAAATACTACTTTACAACTTACTAAAAATATGATATTTTTATATGGCATTGTAATACAGACATGACCCGCTAGCTCAGCCGGTAGAGCATCTGACTTTTAATCAGAGGGTCAGGCGTTCGAATCGCCTGCGGGTCACCATTTGATAAATCAGATGAACAAAAGTTCATCTTTTTTAATACTTTAAAATATACAAAACTTAATAGGAGGCAAAAATGATAAATATAATATTTGTATGTTTAGGTAATATCTGTCGTTCACCAATGGCTGAATTTGTATTTAAAGATTTAGTAAAAAAACAATGTCTTGAAAATTATTTCAATATCCAGTCGGCAGCCACAAGTAATGAAGAATATGGTAATCCTGTCCACCCAGGAACAAGAAATAAACTTGCCCAATATAATATCTCTACAACCGGTAAAACTTCTATCCAACTAACAAAAAGTGATTATGATAAATATGATTACATTATTGCTATGGATACTTCTAATTTAACTGGAATATTTAAAATAATAAAAAACGATCCCCAAAATAAAGTATCACGTCTATTAGATTTCACTGATACACCCCGTGATATTGCAGATCCCTGGTATACAGGTAACTTCGATAAAACATATCATGATATTTATGAAGGATGTTATGAATTATTAAAATATTTAATAATTCAGCACAGTCTATAATTTCTCTCAATAATTCAATCAGTATATTAAAAACTATCCATTTAATTAAAAAATCAGGTAGTTTTTATTTTAATCATAATATATTTTTTACATAAACATTATTTATTAAAATTCAACTGGTATCGATAGCCGAATTTTAATTTGTAGTGTCTTGAAAATAAAACAAAAAATTACAATGAAACAACTGTATATTTATTTTTATATGATATCATTTTTAAATAGATAAGATTGTATATAAAAATTGATCTCTGACTTTAAAATAGATTTTTAAATTCCATGTTTTACAAAAAAAACCAAACTTACGTGTGTATATACACGTAGTTAGGTTTACTTCTTTATGGTGCCGGCAACTGGATTTGAACCAGCAGCCTATCCATTACGAGTGGATTGCTCTACCATTAGAGCTATACCGGCATCTATGTGTATTATAGCATCATTATTTAAAATAATAAATAATTTTTTCTTAAACAATTTCTATTTGGTAATCATTAAATTAATGATATAATAATTCATTGGAGGGAATGAACATGTACATAAAAGATGATGAAATAAATAGAATATTCAATGAAAAAAACTGGAAAACTGCTCATAACTATTATAAAAATAATGTAATTACTAATATGTCTGTTTTAAAACAAGGCAATGAGTATCATATTGATGGAACAGTAGAAATATACGGTCGTATTACTACAAGTCATATTATTGTTGATACCAGCGGAAAAATTACTGCATTTGAATGCAATTGTCCTAATTGCCATTCAAACGAATTGGCCTGTGGCCATATCGGTGTATTATTATTAAAGTTTTACAGCTTAGAAATGTCTGATATCCCATTCCAATTTAATCAAAAAATTGATTATCGTGCCAAATTCAAAGAATTTGAACGACTTCGTGAAGAGAAAATGATTAAAACTAAAATTGAAGAATCTAAAAAACTTATCAAAAAATATATAGATAAAGAAGAAATAAGTATAATTAATAATGATCCAATAGACCTTATTCCAAATATAAGTTATACCTTTAATCGTATTTTAATTAACTATCGTATCGGAAATTCAAAAACATATTTAATTAAAAATCTAAAGGAATTTATAAATAATTATCAATATCATAAGGTTTTTACATATGGAAGTAAGCTCATCACTGATCATACTCGCAAAGCATTTAGTCAGGATGCCTTAAAACAAATAAGTTTTATTAAAGATAATAGTGAATTTATTGATGAAATAGAACGCTATCGTTCTATCGATATTAATAAATATAATATTGATGATTTTTTTGAAATATATTTAACCAATTTAAATATAAATATGTTATTTACAACAATTGATTTAAAAAACCTAACTATCAACATCGAAGATAAAGAGGACTATTTTGAAATATCTCTTATTCCTATTGATGGTCAACTAATTATTGGAAATCAATACATCTATTATTTAGAAAAAAATGTTTTAAATCGTTACAGCTTAGAAATGTCTCAAATAACTAAAAAATTATTAACCAAACTAGATAAAGAAAATTTAATTGTGTCCAAAGAAGACTTTGGATACTTCGGAAAATACATTATTGATCAAATATTACCATATATCTCTATTACAGGAGCAAATATTGATGATTATTTGCCTAGCGTTATTACCTTATTAGCATATATTGATTTAAATACTTTTGGTGATCTAACTATTAATTTAGAATACCGCGATGAAGATGGTCATGTCTTATTCGATGGCAAGTACATTGATAGTTATGAAACTAAATTACCTCTAAACGTTGACAACGCTCTATCATTAATTGATGATTATGCTAAATATGATGAAGTAACTAACATGTATATAATTACAAATAATGATGAGGATGTTTATTATTTCATAAAAAATATTTTACCTAAATTAAACCAGTATTGTGAAGTATTTGTTAGTGAAGATATTAAAAATATTAATAAACCTAAAAACATCTCTTTAAATATTGGTATTCGTTTAAAAAACGATTTATTAGAAATCGATTTAAACAGCATTAATGTTTCAAAAGAGGAAATTCTGGATATTCTTAATTCTATTCAAAGAAAAAAATCATATCATCGCTTAAAAAATGGAGAATTTATAAATCTAGAAAACAAGACACTTAACGAAGCTTACGACTTAATCCAAGATTTAAATCTTGATAACAATAATATTCAAGACGGTACTATTGTAATCGATAAATCTAAAGCACTATTCCTCAATCAATTATCTTTAGATAAAGATTCTATTAACTTTGAACGCAGTTTGCAGTTTCAAGAACTTATTGACAAATTAACCCATTGCAGCAATAACAATTATCCCATTCCTCATCCATACCATAATATTTTACGCAAATACCAATGTGAAGGTTACAAATGGATAAAAACAATGAGTGATTATGGATTTGGTGGTATCCTAGCAGATGACATGGGATTAGGTAAAACACTTCAAATGATCACTGTTTTAGAAAACACTAAAAACACTAATAAAGCTAGTATTGTTATCACTCCTGCAACCTTAATTTTAAACTGGCAGGATGAGATAAAAAAATTTTCTAATGACTTAAAAGTTTTATGCATCACTGGAGCTTTATCCATACGTAAAAAATTAGTTGAACAAATTAATGATTATGATGTTATTATTACTTCTTATGATTATTTAAGACGAGATTATAACTTATTTAAAGATTATCACTTTAATTATATTATTTTAGATGAAGCACAATACATTAAAAATCAAGCAACAAAAAATGCAAAAGCAGTTAAAGAATTAAATGGTACTCATCGTTTTGCCTTAACAGGTACTCCAATTGAAAATTCGCTAGCTGAGTTGTGGTCAATATTCGACTTTTTAATGCCTAATTATTTATTTAGTTATCATTATTTTAAAGAAAATTTTGAACGCCCAATAGTCCGTGATGAAAATAAAGAAGTACAATTACGTTTAAAAAAAATGGTTGAACCATTTATTCTTAGAAGAACTAAACAAGAGGTGTTAGATGAATTACCTGATAAAATCGAAAACAATATCAAAATCGCCTTTTCTAAAGAAGAAGAAAATTTATATCTTGCTAATCTAAGTCAAATAAATAATAAACTAAAAAATGCATTAAACATTGACCATGTTGATAAAATTCAGATATTATCAATGATGACTAGATTAAGACAATTATGCTGTGAGCCCAGAATATTATATAAAGAAATACAAGAACCCAGCTCTAAAATGAAGGCTTGTTTAGATATCATTAAAAAAGCTAAAGAAAATAATCAAAAAGTCTTATTATTTTCTTCTTTTACAACTTCATTAGATTTAATTGAAAAAGAACTTCGCAACGAAGATATTTCATATTATGTATTAACAGGTGCAACAAATAAAATTAAACGTCATCAATTAGTAAACGCATTCCAAAATGACAACACAAATGTATTTTTAATTTCCTTAAAGGCTGGAGGTACCGGTCTAAACCTTACTGCCGCTTCAATTGTTATTCATTATGATCCATGGTGGAATATGTCGGCCCAAAATCAGGCAACTGATCGTGCTTATCGAATCGGTCAAACAAATAATGTTCAAGTATATAAGTTAATTATGAAAAATAGTATTGAAGAAAAAATCCAAAAACTCCAAGAACAAAAACAAGATTTATCTACCATTTTTATTGAAAATAATAATGGCAGCATCACTAAAATGTCTACAGATGATATTATTGCTTTATTTTCAAATAACTAACAGTATGTAACATCACTCAATTTTTAAAGAATAATATAAAAAGGTATCGCTATGATACCTTTTTTATTATCGCTTCAACATTAAAAATTCTAGATTTATAATATTTTCAACACTTTTTAATATTAATTTTATAATTTCAGGTCATTTGGCAACGTCCTGAAATTAAATCAATTAAAATTGACTTAGTTTCAAATCCCCACTTTTTATAAATAATAATTTCTTAAACATTTTATATATCACAAAAGAAATAAAAGCTGGTGCAATTATATCAATAACAATAAGTGGAATCCAATAATTACTACCCATCACATTGATTGCTTCCAATATCCCAACCATGCCAGCTGTACCCATTCCAGAACCAACTGGTGAACAAGCAATATTTAATATACAAGTTGATATCGGAGCAATTACAATACCACTAATAATTGGAGGTATCCATATAATTGGTTTTTGAACAATATTTTTAAACTGTAACATACTAGTTCCAATCGCAATTGCAATTACATCACCAATATCATTATCATCTATTGACATAACCGCAAAACCAATCATCTGTGCACAACACCCAGCTAAAGCTGCTCCAGCAGCTAAACCATTTAATCCTAGCATCACCCCGATTGCCGCACTAGAAACTGGTGCTGTTAAAGCCATTCCCATCAAAACAGCAACCACAATCGACATTAATATTGGCTGCATATTAACCCCCTGATTAATCATATCTCCTATCCAAATAACGAGCTTTGTTAAATACGGTCCAATAACAACAGTAATCATTCCTGAAACAACGATCGATGTAAAAGGAACAAGTAAAATATCTATTGGTGTTTTGCCCTGAACAAAACGAGTTACTTCAACCGCACCAATTACTGCAATATAAGCAGCAATTGGATTTCCTGTCGTTGTAACATTCCCATTAAATGTTCCAGCTCCAATGCTTCCCGCAATAATTGCTGTAATTAGATTTAGTCCTTTGGCATCGATTGCATAGCCAATTCCTGCACCAATCGCTGGTCCCATCAAATACATTGCTATTTGTCCCCATGATGTCAATTCACTAATATTAGTAAAACTTCCTAACTGCTTTAAAATTGTCCCAATTATTAAACTGCAAAAGAAACCGTACGTCAAACCATTAAGAGTTTTAATAAAATAATTATCTTTTCTCATCCTACTCTCCTGTTATTACAATATTTTTTACCCAGCGTTCCTTTTTAAAAAAATACACCGCAATTATTAATTTAATTAAATCTAAACTTTCAACAATCATATATAAGGTAACTAATGGTAAGTCCGTAAACATAGACAAAATTGTCGAAACCAATACATTTACCAGCCACAAAAAGCCAGCATCCATAATCATTGTACTCAACGCATCACCACCTGCTCTTAATATAAAGAAAATACACACATTAAAAGCATATATATTAATCATCACCGATTTAACCCTAACTAAGGCAACGATTGCTTCTTTAATTGGAATATCTACATTATATAAATTAGGAACGAGAGGAGCCAACATAAAACAACATGTTCCTACAGCCAAAGAAATCATCAAAGAAAAACATAATAGTTTTCTTGCATTATCTTTAGCTTCATCCAATAAATCAGCACCTAATTTATTACCTATCATAATTGATACTGCAGAAGATAACCCCCCAAAAGCAATAAACATAATATTAGCGATAGTATCTACTACAGAAATTGAAGCAACTAGATATTCATCACATCTAATATATGATTTAAAAACCATCGCCTGTCCAACTGAAAATAAAATTTCATTTAATGTTAAAGGGATAGCTTTTTGAACAATATTAACAAGAAGTCCAGTATTAATATGCAACATACCATACCAATCAAATTTAAAAAAATGACGACTTCTAACCAATACCATTAAATAGATTGTCATTTCTATCAGCCTGGCAACCAGTGTTGCAATAGCTGCTCCTTGAATTCCCATCTGTGGAAAACCAAAATTTCCAAAAATCAGACAATAATTCAACAATGAATTTGTGAGCACTGCAACAGTTCCAACTTTCAATTGAATTTTATTAATTCCTACTGCTCTTAATGCCATCATACAGGTAAACGAAATTCCAAAAGGAATATATGTAAATTTTGCAAAATGAAGATAAGCAGATGCTTCTTCAACAATTATTGGTGTACGAGAAAACAATTGAATTGCAAACTTAGGAATCATAAGCAATAATAGCGTAAACAATAATGCTGCACCAAGAGAAAATACCATATTAATATTAAAAACTTCTTGGCATTTATCCTTTTTCTTTGCTCCATAATACTGTGCAATATAGATTCCTGCTGCGCCACATAATCCAAATAAAACTGAATTCATAATTAAAAAGAAACGATTTGCTACAGTTACCGAAGTCAATGCAACATTACCAACACTGCCAATCATGACATTGTCTATTAAGTTAACAAAAGTAGTAATAAACTGCTGTCCCATTATTGGAAGGGCAATTATCGATACCTCTTTATAAAATTGTTTTGTACCAAAAAATTTTTTTATCATTCATCATCCCTCCGTTTCTTTTTTATAATTTGAGGAAAAGCTCTAATTAGGCGGCGATGACAATATGTAAATAGTTTTTCTTTTTTTAATAATGTTTTTAATAACAATTGTTGTTTTTGCCGCTCTAAACCTCGTTTTTCTAGTCTTTCTAAAGCTTTAGCTTGTCCCTTTTCTAATTCAGCAATAATTTTTCCTTCGCTTTCTTCTAAAATCTGTTTTACTAGTTCTAACTTTTTCTCCATATTTAAAGCAATATGTGTAGACATTATGGTATCTATAATGAACCCTATACCCAAAATACCGCTAATAATAAATAAAACATTTTCATCAATCTTCAATAATTGTTTGGTAAAAAAAGGTTGTACATAATTTACAGCTATAACACTAAATAGCCCAAAACAAAGAAATCCTTCTAAACAAACTCTACCATTTATATTAAAAGCCTTTTGACTATAATCCCACCATCGTTGACAAAACAATTTTTCCATAACAAAAGAAGTAATATATTCTAATAAGCAGGCTACTACACCACCACTTAAAAATAAGACATGAATTGGATATTTTATTTGACGAATATCAAATAAAACAATCACCAGCATTGCCCCAAAACCATAGATCGGTATCCATGGACCATTTAAAAAACCTCTATTATAAGGCGTTTGTTTTCTTGCAAGCGGTAAAACAATCGATTCCCATATCCATCCCATAAAACAATATATATAAAAAGAAACAATCAAAACTATTACATGATTCGTCATATTTTTTACTCCTTAAAATAATTAAAAAGTCTGCTTAAGCAGACTATATATTTTAATTGGTGGAGCCTAGCGGGATCGAACCGCTGACCCCCTGCGTGCAAGGCAGGTGCTCTCCCAGCTGAGCTAAGGCCCCATATTATTTATAATATATATGGTGGGCCTGAATGGATTTGAACCATCGACCTCACCCTTATCAGGGGTGCGCTCTAACCAACTGAGCTACAGGCCCATATATAAAACTTTGCAATTAACTAATGGTGGGCCTGAATGGATTTGAACCATCGACCTCACCCTTATCAGGGGTGCGCTCTAACCAACTGAGCTACAGGCCCATTAATCGACTGCCAAGATATAATAACATACATATAACCAGCCGTCAATAGTTTAATTATATTTTTTGACAAAATTTATATAAATTATTTTAAATATCATAAAATAAAGTCTTTATACAATTTCGCATATTTTCCATTTATTTTCATAGTTATATTATAGGAGGTAACAATGATAAAATTTGCAATATACACTTTTTTAGGTTTTATTATGGAATCTATATATGTATCTATTTTAAATCGTAAAATTTATTTTTCTGGGTTATTAAAAGGACCATTTATTCCTATATATGGTTTTGGCGCTTTATTGATTTTAAGAACAACTCCATATTATCAAAATAATTTTGATACATTTTTTTATTCTTTGATTTGTTGCACTGCATTAGAATATCTAACGCATTATTTCTTATCAAAAGATTCAAATATTCAAGTTTGGAATTACTCTAAGATACCTCATAATTATTCCAGCAGAATTTGCATGTTCTATAGTTTAATGTGGGGAATTTTAGGAATAATTCTTGTAAATTATATCGATCCTTTCATTAACAATATTCTAATCCATCTAAACTACAATCTTTTAAATATAATATCTCTTATATATATTTTAATTATTATATATCAGTTTTACAATCATAAATACAATATCCGTTAAATTTTACTTTTAAAGATACAATATTAGTTAAAAAACATAATATAGTATCTTTATACATAAAAAATTATCTAAATTGATTTTTAAATACATTAGATATTTCCAATAGTGATTCTATCCATCCAAAAATTTATCATATATCCCTCCATTTCCGTCCGTCTTCGTTGGTCGGACACAAACATGTGATTAAAACTATAATTTACTATTAATCTAAACAAATTTAGAATATTACTATATGATTTCTTTTTATCATAAGTAATATCTGCAATTTCTTTTCTTTCTTCGATTAATAACAAATTTTATTTTCACACTTGGCTTTCCACATAAAACACCTTAAAATAAAAACAGTTAAAATAACTTATTTATAATAAAGTTATCTTAACTATTTTTATTTATACAAGTTATTTTATTTTCATCTAGTATCTATATATCATTAATTACTTAAATATTATACACACAGAATCATCAATCTAATATTTTTTTTAAATCTTCTTTATCAATCGTATCCTCTGGATACTTTTCCCGATAATTTTCTAGTCCATCACAAATTTTTACTGCCAGCTTTTGATGATACTTGGAGCTTTGAAGCTGACCACGTTCATTTGCATTAGATATAAAACCGCACTCAATTAACACCCCAACCGTCTGGGTTGCTCTCAACACTCTAAAACTGGAACCCGAGATTCTTTTTGGACTACCTGTTACCTCTTTCATTGTCGTTTGAATTTCACTTGCTAAACGCTTACCTTTTTCACTATTTTTATAATAAAATACTTGTGACCCCCAGGCGCTTGAAACTGGTGCTGAATTTAGGTGAATGCTTATTAAATAGTCACTTTTATATGAATCAATTTTTTTTACACGCAGATACATATCATCCTGTTTAGAATAATTGTAATTACGTCTCGTCATATCCTGTTCATCCTCACGTGTCATGTACACTTTAGCACCTCGATTTTCCAATTCTTCTTTTAAAGCAAATGATATTTTTAAATTTAATTCTGACTCATATACTTTACCCACACTAGCGCCATTATCAAGTCCCCCATGCCTAAGAAACTTATAAAACCAAATTTGCTTTATTAATAATTCCATTGAATTTCAATGGGTCTTTTTTTTGTTACAGGATCAATTTCTCCAATCATAATTTTATCAATAAATTCATTAATAATTACTCTATCTAATTTTGTTATTTTTTTATACTTTTTTAATAGATCCTCTTTATTAGATTGGCTATTCTTCTTTTGATTTAATAACAATATTTCTTTCTTTATATTTTCATTCCGCAATTGCAAATCACTAATATTATTAGTATACTGAGCTTTTAGTGATGAAAATTCACCTGATGTAATAATACCCTCTACTCTATCCTCATATAATAAAGATAAAGCACTAGATTTTTTAGCAATCGCCTTTTCAATTTCTTTTTCTTCTTGTTGCAAAGCAGTGACTTCGCGTTCTAATTTAGAATATACATTTGCTTGATAATAATTTTCCTTGATCTTTGTTAAATCATAATATTCTTCTAATTGTTTGTTAATCTCACCTAATATTAATTCTTCTAGTTCATGCATTTGTATCGCGTGTTTATTACTACAAGTAAATCCTGGTGATGAACGTCTTCTTTTACATTGCAAATATGCTCTTTTACCTAACTTAGTATTATATACATTTCTTACAAATACTTTTCCACAAGAACTACAATAAATTTTTTTACTAAAAATATAAATTTCTCCATTTTTTGTTGATCTTGCTTTTCCCCGACCGTTAAATCTCTCTCTAACCAAAAGCCATGTATTTTGATCAATGATAGGTTCATGACAATGAGGAACTCTTATCCATTGTTCTCTAGGAATAGAAATTTGCTTTTTTTTCTTATAGCTAATCCCTTGTTTTTTTCCTTGAACTAATGTTCCAATGTATACCTCGTCCATTAATATATTTCTTATTGTATCAGTTGTCCACTGGCTTTTTGATAATAACACTAAAAGTTGATTTTCCCTTATTGTTGTGCTGGTAAGCTGATTCGCACTAATTATGTCCTCAACGCTTATTCTATAAGTATTAGAAATAGATTCTAATGTATCACCTTTTTCCACTAAATAATATAATTTATTTTTATCTTCAGCATTTGGACAAATAAATTTAGAACCACTATTTTTTTTATATTGATATGGTGTTAAAATCTTTTTTTCATTTAATGTTTTACAAATCTTATAATAACCATAACCGTTCTTATACAATTCAAATATCATTCTGACAACCTTAGCTGACGGTTCATCAATTACTAAATGATATTTATCTTTGGGATCCTTTTTATAACCATAAGGTGCAAAGCTACCTGTATATTGACCATTGATTTTCATTTTTTTTAGTGTTTCCCTTGTGTTAATAGACTGATCCTCAACTTGCCATTCATAAACTAAGCCATTAATTTGTCGAGCTTTTTTATTTCCTTGAACTGAAGTATCTGTACTATCAACAAGTCCAACAAAACGGATATTCCACTCTACGAATTTTGTGTGTAAATATTTTTCAACCATTTCCATACTACGTGTAAATCTTGATTGACTTTTACACAAAACTATTTCAGTACAACCTGCCTCACAAAACTTCAAAGACTTTTTCCACTCTGGTCGTTCATCATCTACTCCAGAAATATCTTCTTCACAAAATATTCCAACAACAACCCATTCCCTTTTTTTACATTCATCTAATAAGAATAATAATTGATTCTTGATACTTCGGCTAACATCTCCCTCTAACAAATCTCCATCTTCAACGGATAGACGAATATATAAACATACCCTATACGACCTACTAGATGATAAATTTTTAGAAGATAAATGTTCAGTAGAAGACAAAAAATCTAAATTATTACATTTTTGGATTGACAATAATTCACGAACATTATCAGAAACATATGTTAAATCAGTTTCATTAATAAATTGCTTAATTTTCTTTATTTGTGTTGTATCATTATTAAGATCTTTTTTTGTATTATCAATTCTGTCCTTTGTATATTCACCTACTTTATTTGCATTTATTATCATAACTATCTCTCCTTATAATTATGACTAAATGTCTAAATAATACAGTTATATTATACCATATTTTAGTCTTTTTCACAATTCACCTCGTCATTGATATTTTCAAAATATACAATAATTCTGGCAATTTTTTGATTAATGATATTCTTTAATTCCTCTTCTGATAATTTAGGAATAATATTTTTTATATTCCATTTTTCCTGCATATAGCACACCCCCATACTAATGACTATTCATAAGTTTCACTAATATGATTATATGTTACTTTTAAGTTTACCTCTTCTTTATTGAAGTAAACTATTTTATTTTTTCGTCACATTTTTTCCATAATTGTGGTTAGTTATATATTAATTTCATGCATGTTTTGCATAAATTAAAATTAATTAAAGAGTCACAAAAATAAGTGCATATAAATTACATTATTTATAAGTGGACAAGAACTTGACTCAAGCTAATATAATAAAAATATTGAATGTGTACTAAATTACCTATTACTCAAGATACGAAAACCTTATAATAAATAATATTAATCTTTTGTATTGCGTTCGCATATTGTTTACTATAAAGGAGGTAAGTTGTATGCAAGAAAGTGTATTAATTGAATGTTCTACAACTTTAAATGATAAAAAGGAAGTATGGCAAGCAAATTTAAAATCAATTACCAATTACGGAAATTATTATGAGGCAATTATCGAAGCACGAAGTACACATTTTAATATGTTAGTTGGTTATACTGATGATTATAATTGGCTATCCTTACCAATACAAGAAGTATCATGTTCACTTGCTTCTTTTGATGACATCTTTTGGAACGAGGAACGTTTAAGCGGTTTGATTGGAGTTGTTGATGCGACAACAATTGCAACCGTCATTGCTTTTATAGATAAGCATAAAGATGTATTACTCAATAATTCTACAATGATAAAAAACAGTGATTACCACAAACGGTAACTTCACTGTTTTTTATCAAAATATATGGTAACTTTTTGAAAATCTTGCATATTAATATACTGGCCAAACTTACTCTTTTAGTTCGTAGAATATTTAATTCTACGATAACTAATTCTTACTAGTAACCATTTAAATTATCCCATTTTACGTCGTATTTTGCAACAAAATTCCCGTTTTTTAAGTAACTTGACGACATTTTTATACAATCATAAATTATTTATGGTCAAGAAAGGGGTCAAAATAATATGTCAAGAAGAGGAGAAAATATCCATAAACGAAAAGACGGACGCTGGGAAGCCCGTTATATTAAAGCTAAAATTAATGATAAAACGATATATAAATCAATATATGCAAAGTCATACAGAGAGGTAAAAGCTAAGTTAAAAGAGCAAATAAAACATGATATACACTTGCCTAATAAAATCAAACAAGATAAAAAAATAAAATTTAATGAGGTTTTTAATCAGTGGATAAAATATAAACAAAACTTTATCAAAGAATCCACTTACAACAAATATCTCAATTTATATGAAAATTATATTAGTTCTATTTTAAGGGAAGCATATGTAGATGAATTATCTAACAATATAATACAAGAAACAATAGTGACATTGATGAATTTAAAAAATAAACAAACAAAGCAAAAATTATCATCTAGCACAATTAAAAGTATCATCTATGTAATCAAATCAACGATACTGTTTGCTCAAAAAAGAGAGTATATCAAAGAATTTTATTTACAAATAGACATACCAACTAATGAAACAAAAAATGTTAAAGTACTATCAATAAATGAACAACGAATTTTAGAAACTTATGCGAAGAATAAATTAGATATGATTTCACTAGCTATTTTAATATGTTTATATACTGGACTAAGAATTGGTGAATTATGCGCTCTTAAATGGGAAAATATAGACTTTGTGAATAAATGTATTACTGTTGATAAAACAGTTCAAAGGGTTCAAAAAAAAGATAAAAGTCATCAATTAGCAAAAACAGCCTTGGTTATTACATCTCCAAAAACAAAAAATGCGCAACGAAAAATACCGATATCTTCGGTATTGTATTCTATATTAAAAATTTATTATGAAAAAGAAAAAATAACAAGTAACCATTATATATTTGTAAATAAAAATGAGGATATGGTTGATCCTCGGACAATTCAGTATCAATTTAAAAAAACAATTAAATTAATCAATATACAAACGATTAATTTTCATGCGTTGCGCCATACATTTGCAACTAGGTGTATTGAACTTGGTATGGATGTTAAAACGCTTAGTGAAATATTGGGTCATTCTAATGTTTCAACTACAATGTCTATTTATGTTCACTCAACAGAAACGCATAAAGTAAAACAAATGGAATTATTATCACAATTATAAATGGTCAAAATTATGGTCAATTTCATTATAATCATTAAAATAGCAAGGGATTTCGTAGAATTAAATATTCTACGAAATCCCTTGCTATTTCTATATCTAGTATTTCCAATATTTAATGCTTTTATTCTAAAAAATTACATCAGGGAGGAAAAAGAAATGAAAAAAATTTTAGGAAAAGTATTTTCAATTTTTACTATTTTTTTAATGGTGATATCCATAACAACAGTAAATGTATTTGCTGAAACATCATCGAAAGATGGTTTGGAAGTAATTACAATAACAGATAAAGAGAGTTATGAGAATGAAGATAAAGCTACTGTAATTCTTAGTATCAAAAATACTAATGGATATGATATGAAGGATGTTGAAGTAAATGTATCACTTCCAAAACAATTATCTTCAAGTGAAAAAACTACATTTAACATTCCATTATTAAAAGCAAATGAAATAAAGGAATATAAGGTTTTAGTTGAAAGAAGTGATGGAAAAGTTACTATTAAACCAAGTGAAGATAACCCAAACGACACAAATAGCAGTGTTAATACAGGTGATATATCACCAATTACGGGATTAATAGGAATCGCTGGATTAAGCTTATTTTCAATATTATTTTTGAAAAATAAAAACAAGTTGAAAAAGGTAATGGTTTTAGCAATTATTTCAAGTATGGTAGTTAGCAGTTTTTCTGTGAGTTCTGTAAATGCTCAAACGGAACACCCTAATACAAAGGAAATAAAATTAACACAGAATGTTAAGTTTGGTAACAATACATATCCTCTTGATATTTTAGTGAAATTCACAATGGAAAGTGGTGAAATTGTTGATGAGGGAGAAATCACGAGAGAACAGTGGATAACAAAATTAGTAGATAACTTACAATTAACAAGTGAATTTGAGCATTATAGCTTTGATGATTTTGATAAGGCAAATGACGCTGGTAAAATAGAAACAGCTATCCAACATGGTATTATAGACTTAAAAGCTGATGAAGATAATATGATACTATTTTCACCAAATGATTATGCTACTAGAGAATTTGTTGCTTATACAACCGCCAAGGCACTTGGCTTTGTTGATAATGGGAATAGATTAGAATGTAAAGATAATGATATTTTAAATTACCCTTATGAGGATTATTTATCAGTACACAACGGAATGTTTAAATTGATTGAAGACTATTTTAAACCAAATCAATATGTATCACTTAAAGAAATAGAAGTAGTGATGACTAAGATTGATGAAATAATAAATTCGGTTAATATTGGTACAGGTGAAAATAATAAAATTGAATATCAGGATGAGGTTAAAATATTTGAAATATCTTATGAAGTAGATGAAGAAAATTATCAGATAATAACAAATGATTCTGAACTGTCAATATTAAGAGTAGGAGATATAGCAGTATTAAATAATACGACAGAACCTAATGATAGTATTGCAATTAAAGTAGAAAGTATCGTAAATGAAAGTGATCACTATGTGATTACATATACAACTCCATCTTTAGATAAGGTTATATCAGATATGCAATTAGAGGGGAAAGCAGATAATCAAAATGCAACATTTATTCCTGCTGGAGATGTAATTGTAGAGACTGACACAACGTTGCCGCGTAGTTCCTTTATAGGTGAAATACCTTTTAATGGGAAAATAAGTTTAAATACAGAAATAGAATTTGATAGCGGGGTAAGTGTAAATGCTAAAGCTGAGATAAACTTAAAAGAGATTCAATATAAATTTGATTTTAACGCATCATGGAGTCGTGGAATACAATTCAATCATGTTTATCTAGCTGTTTTATTAGAAAATGAATTAAGTGTTTCGTTTAATAAAAAATTAGTTGAATATAAAGAAAGAATTAAAAAATTAGGCGAAATTAACTGTCCTATGGGATATGGGTTTAATTCATCAGCGGAATTATTCTTAGTTATAAGCGTTGAGGGTAAAGCGGAATTAGTATTAGGAACAAATGTAAAATCCGGATTTCAGTATAGGAATGGTGATTTTAGAACTATAGCATCTGTAGATAATCAAATACAATCTATTGAACTAGAAGCTAAAGAAAAATTAGGAATAAAACCACAATTTGGAGTGAAATGGGGGCATTATTTTGATGTAGCTAGATTTGGTGGCGAAGGAGGACTTTGTATAGATGGGAAACTATCAAATATGAATGCTAATCCTATCCAGTTTTGTTTTGATGCAAATATGTATGCTTATTCTTCATTAAATGCAATAGTAGGGCCAAATTTTTTAAATCTAAAATTCTCAAAAGATATCTATACATCTTCAAACTCTCCTTATAAAAGAAATGCACATTTTGAAGAAATTGGAAAAGTTGATCAATGCACACGAGGAAGAAATACATATTATGGAGTGGTGAAACGAGCTATTGAACCAAATAATGTAATAGAGGGTGCTAAAATAGAAGTTTATAAAGGCAACATGATTATGGATGCAACGTATAGTAATGCTAATGGTGAATTTAGAGGAAATAAATTAAATAGTGGAGAATACACATTACGTGTTTCAGCAACAGGTTATATTCCATATGAACAAGAATTTAATATTACAGGGGAACAACCTACTTATCTGCAACCACGATTAATAATGAAAGGTGAAGAGGAAGTTGAAATAAAAAAAGACTTATCGTTAAAAATAGGTCAAACATATCGTATTGAATGCATTAGTGATAAAAATTTAAATAGCTATAATAAAACGGATACAGTTACAGAGTATTTTTATAAAAGTGGTAATAAAAGTGATGTTGTATTAGATGAAAAAAAATTATCTGGGGTAAAATCATATCGCCCAATGGGGAAAGGAGATTTTATTGATATAAAATTAAATTCAGGTGAATTAAATGTGTTTGTTATAAAGGATGGTGCTGGTATATGGGATGGTGAGAGGGATGATTTTTATAAATATTTTAAAATCACTGAATTAGATCATGATCCATTTAAAAAATTTTATTTAAATGAGGGAGATATAATATCTTTAGACTATCAGTATATTGGTACTCAGTCAACTGGTGTTGGATATTCCTTTAAAGGGAGTAATCTATCAGGTACTAGAAGAATTACTGATTATTATTGGAATAAACGTTTTGGATTGGATATTACTGTAATAGAATATCCACTTGAAAAGAAAGAACAATTTTGGACTGGTGTAGATGAAGGACATATACATACTTATGTGATAGATTCTGGTAGTGCAGTTATATATATGTCTTATGAAAGCGCTGAAAAATTAGTGATTAAATGAGATGGATTAAAAATGTTCTAGCAAATTTAGAATTGTTTTATATTTAATATTAAGGGTAATGAAATGTTTATGTTAAAGAATAAAAATATGTAATTAAGTTCTTCACCTATGGGAGAGGAGGTGAAATAGTGACAAATGAGGATGATTATATTCAAGATTATCTAGAATTTGAGGATGTAGATGATATGTATGAGATAGATAAGCCAATTGAAGAACAATGCTTATGGATTGGAAAACCTCATCTATTATGCTACGTAATAGATCGCAACTATATTATTTTTATGTTTTTTCTTTTAATATTTTGGCATTTTGATTTTAATTTTAATTGGTATTCATTTATTAATTACGGAATATTATTGTATTTTATTATACATGTAATAAATACATTTAGATATGCAAAAGCAATTAAATATTATATTACTAAGACACATCTTATTGTTAAAATAAAAAAATAATATTGGGCATATTCAAGAGAATATATTGCTATGAGACGTCAAATAACAAACAAATTTCCTAAAAAGATGCAATTTTTCTTTGTGTTTATTGGAGGTTTTAAGCAAGCAAGAGTTAGACAAAGTATTATAGAAAAATTATTTGATGTAAAAAGAGTACAATTCATAAAGAAAAATATCTATAGTCCTGTTTTTGATTCATTCCATGATATATATATGGAAAAAGGCAATTTTAGATGTATTAAGGATTATGAAAAAGTTATAAAAATTCTCGAAATTTAATCAATTAGTATGATATACATATCAAAAAATTATTATAATTGGAGGAAATAAAATGCAAAAATTTAAAAAAATATTTTTTGTAGTAATTGCTATGGTATTATTTGTAGGATGTAGCAGTAATGGAAGTAAAGGCGCCAAATTTAACAATGTTAATAATAAAGTTCAAGCATATTATGATAAAGTAAATAAAATGGTTGCGGATAAGGGGTACACTATAGAGGAAATGTTTGCTTTAACATCAGGGCAAGAAGTTGATAAAGCCTATGATAATGAAGTACTTATTAGATTCGGTAAAATTCAAGGATATTTATATGACGTTACTGAAGAATGGAATGATGGTTTAATAGAAGGACCTATTGTTGATAAACGTACTGAGTATAGTATATTACCCCCTGATAAAATACATGAAGAATATAAGGATTATTATGAGGATAATAAACACTTCAGTAAATATACAGTGCAATTATCTAAATATATCATCTTTGATAGCTATTATGATAGTGATTTAGTTTCATGTTATTGGAAAGGGGCTGGTGATTTACCAAAAACAGGAACATATTATTCCCCTCTTTCAGAGGAAGATAAACAAACTATACTTGATTTAAAAGATGATGTTACACAAGTATATGATGAAACTTACACACAACTAAAATTGCCTAACTTATCTAAGGATAAAAAACAATAATTATTTTAGTATAGTGTAATTAGATATAGAATTAAATTATTAAGATATAATAATTGGTATACTCCATTAGAAAAGCAATCATTTATTTGATTGCTTTTCTCTTTGCTTATGTGATTACAAAACAATAATATCTTATGGTAAAGATATTGAAAAAGTGATAATTCTGGTTATCGCTTTTTTTGTCGTTTTAATATATAAAATCAATATACAAAAATGTTTTTTTTGGGGGCAAAATAGCGGGTAAATATGAGTATCACAAAGTGTAACCACCGCATATATTAGAATATAAAAGTTACACCATCAAAAGCTATGGTATTACTAGCTTTTAGCGCCAAAAACAAATTAACATATAATGTCATAATATATATAAATATATATTATGACACGTTCTTGATGTAACTTGAGGAGGAAAAGTTGTAAATGAAGTATAACTTATTATCCAACTATAAACTCTTTCTCGCTTCTATCGGGCTTCGTTCTAACACGGTCAACACTTATTATAACCGTATGGCAAAGTTGTTAGAGGGGGATTTTTTAACTAATGACAGATTTAAAATAGACATATCTAGTCTAATATCCAAGCTATCTCATATTCATTATAAAAATCAATTTTCTCAAAGTAAAAATGCCTTGCTTTACTTTTGTAAATGTTATCAAATCAGTATTACCAACAAACAGTTAAAAGACATTGAAAGACTACAAAAACAAACTAGGAAAAAATATCGAAAATCAACCAAAGCAGAATATCCAAAAATCAAAAGAACTATTGACCGCTTAAAGAATAAAAAATTAAAGGTAAGTTTTTTAACCATGATTGAAATGGGGTTAAGGGTATCGGAGTTGTCACAAATCAAGGTAAGTGACTGTATGATATCAGGTGAAAAAATTCGCTTTTCTTTTATTGGTAAAGGTGGTAAAAAAGCATTTTCAATAATTAATAAAAAGGATAATACCCCTCTTTATGTTTGTTTAAAAGATACGATATTGTACTATCGTGATAAAGGTTTAGATAGTAAAAAGTTGTTTTATTCTTCGCAATATCTGCAACAAAAAGCTAAACTATATGGTTTTTCCTGCCTTGACTTAAGACGTATTTCTGCCAAATTGGAGTATAAAAAAAGCAAGTCTAAAAATCAAGTGAAAGAAAAATTAAGACATGCCAAAATCAAAACAACCGATATTTATTTGAATAGTCCTGTCAAGATGAAAGATAAAATAAGAGGTGACTTAGAATGAGCTTGTTGGAATTTCTGTTAAAGGAATATCTTAGCATTGTAGCTAAGCTGGAAGAAACAGAAACAATTGAAAACAACCGCATTATTATTGACCGAGACTATTTTAGAAATCTACTTGAAAAATATCCTTACATTACATTTAGAGACAAAACAAAGGTTTACAAAGCTCTGAACTTAATCATTCATGACAAGAACAATTATACAATGCCGTGTAAGGACAAAAAATCAAAAAAAACAGTTAGAAAGGTTGTGATTAACTACAAAACTTATCTTATCATCAAATCTTATTATTTTAAAAATATTTGAAAATATTTAAAATCAAAAGAAATGAGGAGAGATTATGAAAAAAGAAAATCAAAGTTTGACTGATACGTTGATTGAAAATGTCTTCTATGTATTTGGGTGGATAATTGGTAAAATGTTTGGGTCAATTTGGTATTACTTAAAAAAAGGGCTTAGTGTTGCCAAACATAACATAATTGTTTTGATTGGTTATATTTTTTTAATACTGTTAATGTTTGCTTCGGGACAAATGGTATTTTTTGGTCTATTGGTTATAATTGGGGTTGGAATATGGCAACACATCAAAGAAGCACCGATAAGAAGAATGGAGAATTATTTTAACGAGGTATTTACAAGTGTTGGTTTGCACTCTAATGATATAGTACCTAGCTACTGCGGTGACGAAGATATAAGTGAGTATGCAAGTGTGGTTAAATTTTATAGTCTTGTACCTATTGGCGAATGGTTAAAGAAAAAAGACAGTTTAGAAATGTATCTAAATGATAAAATACTTGATATTGTTCAAGATGAGAAAGACAATCGTTATATATGGTTAGTGATTGAACGTAAACCCTTGCCCGATATGATAAAATGGGAAGAACGCTATTTAAATCTTCTTGATGATATATTGACAATAGGTATGACCAGTTTGGGAGTTATGGAACTAAATTTAAACAAATATCCCCATGCTTTTATTGCTGGAGAAACGGGAAGCGGAAAATCAAATATCTTAAAATGCTTAATATATCAATCGTTGGAAAAAGGTTATGAGGTTACTTTGATTGATTTTAAACGTGGGGTATCCTTTTCGGGATTTAAAGATGTACCAATCTATTATGATTATGAAGAAACTATTACTGTATTAGATGATACTGTGGAAGAAACCAAAAAACGACTTGACTTATTTAGAGAATGTAACGTTGAAAGTCTAAAGGACTATAATAAAGTTGCAATGATACCACTTGAAAGAAAAATTATATTTATCGACGAACTAGCGGAGTTATTAAGCGTGAGAGATAAAGAAAAATCAAAAATTCTATATAATAACATTGAAACATTAGTGAGGTTAAGTCGTTCGGTGGGAATACACTTAATTATGGGGATACAGCGCCCTGATAGTACAATTGTTACGGGACAGATTAAAAGTAATGTTGCTTACCGAGTTTGTGGGCATTTCGCCGATAAAGAACCAAGTCGGATAATGCTGGGGAATGATAAAGCTAGTACAATTCCAAATATAAAAGGGAGATTTATTGTTAAAGACAATCATTTTTTTGAAGTACAATGTTTTTACTACGATAACGCTTTATATAAACCACGCAGAAGTAATTTGAATGTGACTGATAATTCTATAGCGAAAGAAGATAAACAAGCTTTAAATCATATAGAAACTGCTTCTAACGTAGTAGAAAACAAGCAACAAGCTAAGACATCAAAAACGATTGATTTTGACTTTGATGATATTGAGAAAACGAAAGAATAGCAAAAAGAACATAGACATTCTATGTTCTTTTTGCTTCTTTTATTAACAAAATTTACTATGTATTATTTAACATTTAGCCCTTTTTTAATTTTTGGGATTATACCTTTCCACCATGACCAGGATCTATTACCACTGATACATCCTTTAACGTTAATTCTTTACTAACAGCCACACTACTGCCTGAATAAAAACATTTAGTACATATATATAAAGCAGCTGTTATTGCAATTATTAGATATGTTTTCTTCACAAAATCACCTATCTAAATATATGCTTTAGCCTATCAAATAATACACAAATTACCAAACGCTTCCTTTCTAAAACCAATCTCACATAAACAACGATTCATTTCTGTATCATCTAACCACCTCTTCACTAATAACCTTATTATTAAATATTAATTTATTAACCATTGTTTTATGATTCTTAAATCGTAATTTATTTTATTGTTTACTATAAAAATATAAATCTATCTAAGTAAATTTCAAAAAATCATCTTTAATCTCATTTTTAACCATTTTCTTTTATTACTTTAATACCTTCTCTACTAATTTATATAAAAATTTTGAATATGGCGGATATAATGAAACAAGATCTTTTTTCAAAAATCGATGATGAAGCGTTTGCTTATGACTAAAAGCAATAAAGCTATCCTCTCCATGGTACTGCCCTATTCCAGAATAACGAATACCTCCAAAAGGCACTTTTGCAGATATTAAATGACTAATACAATCATTTATACATCCCCCACCAAAAGATAATCGTCTTGTCAAATAATCAATATACTGCTTATCATTAGAAAAAATATACAGTGCTAATGGAAAAGAATACCGCTCTATAATTTTTACAGCTTCCTCACGATTTTTATATGTGACAATTGGCAAAATAGGCCCAAATATTTCTTCCTTCATAAAATTACTTTTATTACCATCAACCAGGGTTGGTTCAATCCATAGATCCTCACGATCATAATTACCACCAGCATATATTATTTCATTTTCAAAAAGTTTAATCAAACGATCAAAATGTTGGTTATTAATGATTCTGCCATAATCATCTTGTCTCAAAAATTTTTTAATTACAACTTGCCATAGTTGTATAAATTCATCTTTTAGTTTTTCACTAATTATTAAATAATCTGGTGCAATACAAGTTTGTCCAGCATTTAAAATCTTTCCCCAGGCAATTTTTTCAACCGCATCCTTCAACAATGCACTATCATCTATTATTACAGGGCTTTTCCCCCCAAGTTCTAAAGTAACTGGTATTAATTGTTTACTCGCTGCTTCCATCACTTTTTTTCCTACTTCAATACTTCCTGTAAAAAAAATGTGATCAACTAAACTATGTGTCAATGAAATCGTTGTTGACTCATCTCCTAAAATACAACTAATATATTCCTTAGCAAAGGATTCATCAATAATTCTTTTTATTAATTTTGCAGTAGCTGGAGCGTTTTCTGACGGTTTAATAATTGCACAGTTTCCAGCTGCAATTGCACCAATCAATGGTTCAATCACAAGCTGAAAAGGATAATTAAAAGGCCCTATAATCAAACTTATTCCTATAGGCTGATAAGTAATTGTATCGTAAGATCCAAATAAATAATATGGTGCAAACTTCCTTTTAGCTTTCATCCATTTTTTTAAATTTTTCTGGATATATTTAATACTTTTTAAAACAAAACCTATTTCAGTTGAATATGCTTCAAACGCAGGTTTTCTTAAATCCTGATATAAAGCGCATTCTATTTCTTTTTGATACTGTTTTATTTTTTGATAAAGTAATGTTAGCTGCTGCATTCTAAAACGATAACCATGCGTTTCTAATGTTTTAAAATAATTATGCTGTTTTTTAATAACCTGTTCTATATCTTTCATAACAACTTTTCTCCATTATCTTACTTTAGCTTTCCCCTTATACAAACATTATTTATCAGAATACCTTGATACATATTTTATCATCAATCTCACCTATAATTCCTATTCATATCAATTCTAATATCTCTTTATCTTTGTATTAGCCCATTTATATACATATTTAAACATGCTATTTCTACTAAATAAACGAAAATTTTTAAAGATTTTATTTTCTTAATTATATATTATCAGTGTGCTTATTAAAACTGTAAAATCAATAACCTTTATAAATTTGTACTTGCTATCATTAACATTAATTAAAACCATAGGATATTATCACCAAGTAATTATACCATACTAATTATAGAAAAAATTGTTGCTATATCCCTTAAATACACTATAACAAACTTAACACCCTTATTTTAATTATCATAATAAACATTCTGACATTACTCAACCAAAAAAGGCTATTGCCTTTAAATAGTATGAACTATTTATTCACAATAGTCTTTTAATAAACGTTAATTTTTTTCTTTTTTACGACAAATCCATAAACCTGCTAAACTCAATATTGCTAGTTCTATTGATGAAACAAAAATTACATCATCTCCAGTTTTTACACTTACTGTTGGATCTCCTGGTTTTACTGTATTTACATTGTTATCTGCTGCTGGTTTTTCTACTAATCCAGCCATTGCTTTTGTTAAAGCTTCTTTTGCATTTGCTACTTCTTTTTCTGTTGCTTCTGGATTATCTAATACTGCTTTTGCATCATTCAATGCTTCATTCATCACTTTCCATGATGAAGCTGTATAATTTGCTTCACTTAATCCATTAGCTTTATTGATTAAATCATTTAATAAGTCTTTATTTGGTTTTAATCTTAAGTCCAAGAATGCTTTTACCAATTGTGTATATGCTTCATCTACTTCTTCCTGCATTGCATTTTCATTACCTAA
>JAETPY010000032.1 GCA_021770925.1 Erysipelotrichaceae bacterium
ATATGAGACCAAAAAATCATAGGAATATGATCTTTTGGTGCTTAAATAATAAAACCATAAGTAATTATAAAAAAAGTACTTATGGTTCTTTTATGTGTATGCTATTTGACGCTTACGGACATATTCTTGATAATATGGTACAACAATATGACTGGTTAAAAAATTGTGTTAAAGAATTTGATACAATGATTATTGATGAATAGGAAATTTGTTTCTTTTGGATTTACGAACATAGACAGTCATTTTTTTTTTGATAGAGATATCAGGAATTTTTAAAGAAATAATCTAATGAGTGAAAAGGTGATCAGTATCTTTAGATACTGATCTAGAACCTGGAACTTTATGGAAATTAAAAGTCCTATTTAAAACAGTAGGAATAAAGAGACGGAGTAATATTAATAGTGTTTTTAGAATAGCTAAATAAAGATTAATAGATAGTTTTGAATTAGTCTTCAATAATACCCAAATCATTATCAAATTTAATATAGTCAAGAAAGCGTATAATACCAACTATATAATTAGTAACAGTGGAAATAAAAAGATTTTTCAAAGAAAGAGCTAATTTCATATCATTGAGGATAGGAAGTTGAATAATTTTGTTATTTATAGATTTAATAGTCATGATTAAAATGAAAAAAGACATTATAAGAAATCCAGTAAATAAAAAATTAAAGAAAAATAAAAAAAGGATTGAACTAATGTAGGGGGTTAGTATAATAAAAGTATATTTTAAGTTTTAAATAGTTAATCGAAATATATGAAAAATTAAAAGATAAAATAAATTTTAGTGGAGAGATTGTTGTGAAAAATAAACCAAGTTTTTTTATTGGATCTTCAAAAGAAGGATTACATATCGCAAATCAAATTGTAGATAAACTACAAAGTGCATATAGAGTAGTAATCTGGAATAAAGATTTTTTCGAGCTTAATATTAGTACATATGATAATTTAATAAGAAGGGCTGTTTTATTTGATTTTGCAATAATAATATTATCAAATGATGATAATGCAATAATAAGGAAAAATAAATATTGTGTCCCACGAGATAATACTATTTATGAGTTAGGACTGTTTACAGGCATTTTAGGTAAAAATCGTGTTTTTTTTGTTTGTGAACAGGGAATAAAAATACCATCAGATTTATTAGGAATAACCTGTATCATGTATGATAGTATTAATGATATACCTGATATTGTGATGCAAATTGACGAAATTGTTAAAAAGGAAATGCAAATTGCACGAATTCAATTACTGCCTTCAACGACTATTGCATATACTTATTATACAAATTTTATTGTCCCAATATGTTCTTATTTAAATCGTAATCATAAAAAATTATTTATTTTAGTACCAGATCAGATTACTAGTAATATAAAAGAATTTGTAGATTATTTTATTATCCGTCATAACCTGCAACAAGTTATAATTCCTGGAAAGAATCGTGGTTATGTAATATATAAACTTGATAATGATAATTTTATTGATATTCCAACTAATCTTAATGCTTCTTATGCTATAGCTAAACTACATATGGAATCTGATTACATTGGGGATAGTGATGATTTTAAGACTGTAATAGAACGTGAACTTAACAATTTTTGTACTACTTTAGAATTATTGATTTCATCAAATTATTTAAGTAAGTATATTTGTAAAATAATATCTGAAGATGAATTTGAAAAAAATAAGCAAATGTTTTTTGCTGCTTGTAAATAATATAAGCGGTATATGTCTATATTAAATGATACAAGGAGAAATAAAATGGGCAAAATTATTTTTATTGATGTAGATGGTACTTTAGTGGATTATGAAGGTAAATTACCTGCATTGGCTGATAAAGCTATAAAAATGGCTCGTAAAAGAGGCCATAGGGTATACATTTGTACAGGGAGAAGTAAAGCAGAAGTATATCCTTATATTTGGGATATTGGTTTAGATGGAATGATTGGCGGTAATGGTAGTTATGTAGAAGATGGTAATACAGTTATTATGCATCAGTTAATTACTAAAGAACAATGTAAACATATTGTTGACTGGCTGGAGGAAAGAAAGTTGGAGTTTTATCTTGAAAGTAATAATGGTTTATTTGCAAGTAAAAATTTTGAAAAAGCAGGATTACCAGTTATTCAAGAATACAGCAGACGCAAAGGTAAAAATGACAGTATTTTAACTGTTAAAGATATTTTTCCAGGGATGATATTTAATGGTGAATTGTATCGAGAAGATTTAAATAAAGTTAGTTTTATTTTAAATAGTTATCAAGACTATCTTGAGGCAGTAAAAGAATTCCCTGATTTAAAAGCAGGCACTTGGGGTGGTGCTGGTGAAACAGCATTATTTGGTGATTTAGGAGTTAAAAATATTACAAAAGCTCATGCTATTGATGCATTATTAAATTATTTAGGGGCTAATATAGAAGATACTATTGCATTTGGTGATGCTAAAATCGATATTCCAATGTTAGAGTATTGTCATATCGGTGTTGCTATGAATAGTGGTGGTGATGAAATTAAAGCAATGGCCGATTATATTACTGATGATGTTGATAAAGATGGATTATATAAAGCATTTATTCATTTTGGATTAATAGCAAAATAAGTATTTATAGATTCGTGATTTTTTATTATAATTCATATACGAAGGATAAATCTGATTAGGTTTGTCCTTTTCTTATTTTGTAAATTAGCCAATAAATAAAAAGATTATGATAAGATAATATCGGAGGTAGAATGATGAAACGTAAATTTTTCTTTTTTGATATTGATGGAACATTAGCGGTGGGAACTCCTGGTAAACAATATGTACCAGAATCTACTAAATTAGCCATTTCTAAACTTAAAGAGGCAGGACACTTTGTTGCGATTGCAACAGGCCGTAGTTATGCAATGGCAGTAGAACATATGAAACAATTAGGGTTTGAAAATATGGTTAGTGATGGTGGAAATGGAATTACGATCAATAATCAATTAATTGAAATTAAGCCCTTGGATTATGATAAATGTCTAACATTAATAGATGAATGTATCGAAAAAAACTATATTTGGGCTATTTCTCCTGATAATACTAAAAGGCGATTAGCTCCAGATAACCGTTTTTATGATTTTACTCATGATATATATATGGATACTGTTGTTCAAGAAAATCTAAATCCTTTAGATTTTAAAGAAATATATAAAGTATATATAGCTTGTTATAGTCCAGAAGAGGAAAAATTAGAGACTTTAAAACAATTACCATGGTGTCGCTTTCATAAAGAATATCTTTTTGTTGAGCCTGGTGATAAATCATTAGGAATCAAAACGATGGTCGATCATTTTAATGGTGATTATCAGGATGTCGTTGTTTTTGGAGATGAAAAAAATGATTTAAGCATGTTTAAAGATGAGTGGACAAGTATTGCGATGGGTAATGCAATTGATGCATTAAAGCAAAAAGCTAGTTATGTTACTGATGATTGTGATAAAGATGGTATTTATAATGCCTGCAAACATTTTGGATGGATTGATTAATGTCTGTTAGTCGCTTATTTGAGACGGTTTATTATTTAGTCGAGCATAAACAGACAACTGCTAAAGAATTGGCTGAGCATTTTGAAGTTTCAATTCGTACTATTTATCGTGATTTAGATCGTTTACTGGCTGCTGGTTTTCCAATCACTACATTTCAAGGAAGTAATGGGGGTATATCAATTGATGAAAAGTTTATTGTTGAAAAAACTTTTTTTGATTCTCAAGAACAAGTTCAGATTTTAACAGCAATTCAAACAATTGAAAATTTGCAGGGAGACAATCAAAATAGTTTAATTACTAAATTAGCAGCTTTATTTAATACTTCACAACGGAATTGGATCGAAGTTGATTTTAGTACCTGGCTTCAGGATAATAAACTTAATGATAAATTTAATTTATTAAAAAAAGCTATTCTTAATAATCAAGTAGTTGAATTTAAATATATTGATTCTTATGGTAAAAAGTCAAAACGTCATGTATTACCTAATAAATTGCTTTTTAAAAGTAATACATGGTATATTCAGGGATATTGTTTAGATAAAGAAGATTATCGTGTATTTAGATTAAGTAGAATTAATGATTTAATTTTAACTAATGAAAAAATTGATGATTGTAGTAATATACCACCTAAAATTATTAATTATTATGATAATTCTTCAATGATCAAAGTCAAATTGAAATTTGATAAGAGTCTAGGAAGTGTTGTTTATGATGAATTTAGTAATGCAACAATTACAACAGATAATTTAAATAATTATATTGTCGAAACGATCGTACCTGATAACTTCTGGTTATTAAGTTTTATTCTTTCATTTGGAAGTCAGATTGAAATAATCGAGCCAGTAGAAATAAAAGAAAAGTTATTAAAAGAAGTAGAATTAATTATAAAGAAATATAAATAATATAATAAATAGACAAACCTGACAAATGATGTCAGGTTTGTTTTGCTATAATGCTATTGAAAGGAGATAGATAAATGGAAATAATAACATTAGATGAGCACAATATTGATCAAGAACATATTTGCTGTGCAATTTCATCAAATAATAATATACAGGTAAAATCTAAAAAGAACTGGTTAAAAGATCAATTTGAAGATGGTCTAGTTTTTAAAAAAATTAATGTTAGAGGAAAATGTTTTATTGAATATATCCCAATTGAAAATGCATGGGTTCCAATTAAAGGTAATAATTTAATGTATATAGATTGTTTATGGGTATCAGGAAAATATCAAGGACATGGTTATGCAAAAATTTTATTAGAGAATTGTATCAAAGATAGTAAGGAAAAGCAAAAAGATGGTTTAGTAATAATTTCGTCAAAGAAAAAGTTATCTTTTTTAATGGATAAAAGGTTTTTATTAAAACATGGTTTTGAAGTAGTTGATTGTATTGATGATAAATATGAATTAATGTTTTTTGCTTTTAATGATAATATAATCAAGCCGGAATTTAAACTTAAGCAGTTAACTTTAGAAAAGAAAGGTTTTGTTTTATATTATAGTCATCAATGTCCATTTACAGCCAAATATGTTGATTTAATAGTGAAATATTGTCAAGAAAATAAGGTTGATATAGAAGTTATTCATATTAATAATAAAGATATGGCACAAATGGCACCAACTATATTTACTACATACAGTTTATTTTATAATGGCAGATTTATCACCAATGAGATACTTTCAGTAAAGAAATTCGAAAAGATTGTAGGTGAAGTACAATGAAAAAAATTGATTATAAAAAAGAATATAAAGATTTATATTTACCAAAACAAAAACCAATGTTAATAGAAGTACCAAAAATAATATATGTCACAGTAAATGGTAAAGGGGATCCTAATACTAGCAGTGAGTATAAGGAAGCATTAGAATTATTGTATGGAATATCTTATACAATTAAAATGTCTAAAATGACAGATAATAAAATTGACGGTTACTTTGAATATGTTGTGCCGCCTCTTGAAGGTTTATGGTGGTTAGATGAAAAAACAGACGATTTAATGATAATTGATAAAAATAAATTTAACTGGAAATCAATGATTCGTCTACCAGAGTTTGTTACTAATGATATATTGGAACATGCTAAAGAAGTCTTAAAAGCAAAAAAACCTAATTTAAATTTAAATAAAATAAACTATGAAGAAATTGATGAAGGAAAATGTGTTCAAATAATGCATGTAGGAAGTTATGATAATGAATCTGTGTCAATAAAAAAAATTCATGATTTTATCACAGAAAATAGTTTAGAAATTGATATTAATGAAAAAAGACGACATCATGAAATATATTTAAGTGATCCAAGAAAAACAAAAGTTGAAAATCTAAAAACAGTTATTAGATATCCAGTAAAATAGAACCAATAGATAATTTTTTCATACATTAATTATAGGTGATAGTATGGAAGATTATGAAAAAACAGTTTTTAAAGTATCTACAATAACCTTGATTGGTAATCTAATTTTATCGTTTTTTAAAATATTGATTGGATTTATTTGTGGATCAAACGCGATTATATCTGATGGTATTCATAGTGCTTCAGATGTTTTAAGTACAGTTGTGGTTATGATAGGAGTTAAGTTATCAAGTAAAGAAAGTGATAAAGAACATCCTTATGGTCATGAACGGTTTGAATGTGTAGCTGCAGTTATTTTATCAGTCATGCTTTTTTTAACAGCAGGTATTATTGGTTATTCAGCTATAAAAAACCTATTTATTAATGATCATAAAATTTATTTAGGAGGTTTAGCAATTTTTATTGCAGTAGTATCAATTGTTTCAAAAGAAGCAATGTACTGGTATACAAAAATTAATGCAGATAGAATTAATTCTAATGCCCTGTTGGCAGATGCGTGGCACCATCGTAGTGATGCATTTTCATCAATAGGCAGTTTAATTGGGGTAATCGGTTTTTATTGTGGTTATTATATATTAGATTGTATCGCTGGAATTATAATTTGTTTTTGTATTTTTAAAGTTGCTTTTGATATTTTCGATGATTCTATTAATAAGATGATCGATCATGCGTGTAGTGAGGAATTTGAAAATGAATTAATTAGTTTAATAAAAAATCAAGATGGTATATTAGGTATCGATGATTTTAAAACGAGAATGTTTGGTAATAAGATATATGTTGATATTGAAATTAGGGTATCTGATGATGATACTTTCCAGCACGCTCATTTGATTGCTCATAAAACTCATGATGTTATTGAAGATGTTTATCCAATCGTTAAACATTGTAATATACACGTAAATCCAGGAAAAATCGGCAATTAGCCGATTTTCTTTGTTAATGTATAATGGGTTATTTCCATTCCTTGATGCTGATAAAAACGGTGAGCATCTTTACGTTTAATGTTACTAGAAACATTAATAACAACACAGTTTTTATTTTTAGCATATTTGATGGCATGAGTAAAAAGCTTTGATCCTATTTTTTGATTACGATAATGGAAATCAACAGCCAATTCTACAATTTCAGCAACATTGGCCACGTGATGTAACTGTGGTTCAATTCGAAGATTTAAATTACCAACAATTTGATCATCAATTTCAGCCACAAACATAGTCAATGCTTTACTATCAATGAGTATATCAAAATTTTTTTTAAATTCAGAATAATCTAATGTATTATATTCTAATTCATTAATTAGTTTAAAAATTTTTTTGCAATCATTATAATCAGCTTTTCTAATTTCTATTTTAATCAACTCCTTTAATAATATAATGCAATAAAATTATATACAAATCAACAAATAAGTACTAAACTAAAATAGATAAGATGAAATTATGTGTTTAATAAAAAAAGTCACATATATTTCAGCTTATCTAGGAATATAAATTAAGTTTTAAGGAATTGAAGATAATTAATAGACATGTTCGTATAACTGACAGTGGCGAAAGAAACTTTATTTCAAATAAATAATTATTAAAGAAACTTATGAGTAAAAGGAGAAAATAATGAAAATAGCAGTATATAATTATCGGGAATTTGATGAAGGAAAATATTTTCAAAAGTTTAGTGAAAAATATGATGTTGAAATTGTTAAATGTTATGAAGCACCAAGCACCGAAAATGCCAGTTTGGCATCAGAATGTTATGGAGTAAGTGTGATAACATCAGCAATTACTGAGGATATTATTAAAAGCTGGTATCAATTAGGAGTAAAGCATATTTCAACAAGAACAATTGGATATGATCATATTGATTTTCAAGCGGCTGAAAAGTATGGTATGGAAGTGAGTAATGTTACTTATTCAACAGCTAGTGTAGCTAATTATACAGTTATGACAATGTTAATGGCACTTAGAAAAATGAAAATGATTATGAAAAGAGCGGATGGATGGGACTATTCTTTAAAAGATAGTATTGGTTTAGAATTAGAAAATATGACAGTTGGAGTGATTGGTACAGGTGCTATTGGTCAAAAAGTTATTAAAAATCTTAGTGGTTTTGATTGTGAAATTTTAGCTTATGATCCATTTATTAAAGAAAAAGTGAAAAAATATGCTAGATATGTATCATTAGATGAAATATTTGAAAAAAGTGATATTTTAACATTTCATGTTCCTGCAACTGAGGATACGTATCATATTATAAGAAAAGAAACAATTGATAAAATGAAAGATAATGTTATTATCATCAATACAGCTAGAGGCAGTGTAATAAATACTAATGATTTAATTGATGCATTAGAAAAAGGTAAAATTGGATCATGTGCGCTAGATGTAATCGAAAATGAGTTAGGTCTATATTATGATGATTATAAATATGAAAATATTGGTAACCGTGAATTATCTATTTTGCGTGATATGCCAAATGTTTTACTAACACCACATATGGCTTTTTATACAGAACAGGCTGTAAGTGACATGGTTGAACATTCAATTGTAAGTATTGTTGCTTCAAGAGATGGTAAAGAAAATAAATTTAGAGTTTATTAAAAAGTATTAATTTTGAATAACTTTTGTTTTTTGTTACAAACTATTATTGGGGTGATAATAATGAAGAAAAATAGAAAACAGACTAGATCAAATGAGGCTCAAAAAACTGCAGTTAATAATCAATGGACAAACAATAATACAAAATATTATCCCGATAATAGGGAACGTCAAGATGGTCCAGGCGGTAATTAAGAAACTTTATTAATTTAAAGTTTCTTTTATTGAGTTTGTGAGGTTTTGATTGAAAAGATTTCTTTTTTAATTTGATATCATTGTTATTTAAATTTCTATTTATTATTTTACCAGACACTATTTTTAATAAAATACGCAAACTTCTTGGGAGAGTAAGAGTTTAAGAGATTTTTATATAAAATTATTGAAAGTAGAATATATCTGGTAAATAAATAGAAAAGTATTGATATATATAGGTTTTAAGGTATAATAGAAAATGAAATGTGGCCAATTTACTAGGGTTTAATAACAACATAGGATGTATTGAAACCTATAATCCAATTTTCCGTTCTTAGTCACTTCAACAGGTTTAATAACAACATAGGATGTATTGAAACTCAATAACCGGTTTTCCATCATATCGCGCAGTTCCGTTTAATAACAACATAGGATGTATTGAAACCCTCTTGTATAACCAATTTTACAAAAAATTACACTGTTTAATAACAACATAGGATGTATTGAAACAGCTCTTCTGTAGATTGATCTATTAAATCTAAAGCGTTTAATAACAACATAGGATATATAAAAAATGATATTATTAACTATCAATATCATTTTTTATATTAAATTTTTATTGACAGGGTTATCAAGTATTAACATTTCAATCATTCATAATATTATTGTAGGATTAATATATATTTGGAAAAGAAATGTATATTCTATGGAATTAAGTAATATTTATTTAAAAATAAGTTTTATAAATGATAATTCGAATATAAAATATATTAATTATAAGAAAAAGTGTAAAATGATAACGTTTTCAGTTAAAATGTGATAGAATGTATGTATTACAGCTAATGATAAGGATGATTCTAAGTCAAAGGGTGGACGATATTTCATTATGTTTAACCATTAGTATGTTTTCTAATGGTTTTTTATTCAAGGAGGCAAGATGGATAGTAGAATTGCAATAATTGGTATATTTGTTTATAAATTAGAAAGTGCAAATAATATTAATGATCTTTTACATGAGTATAGTCAATATATTATTGGACGGATGGGGATTCCATACAAAGATAAAAAGGTTTTTGTCATTTCGGTTATCGTAGATGGGCCTAATGATGTTATTGGAGCTCTTACTGGTAAGATTGGAATGATTAAAGGAGTTAGTGTTAAAACACTATATTCAAAGGTATAAGATGAATAATATTAAATTAATTGATAAACTAAATCATGAAGGTGAATTAGATTTTAATGAGTTTAAGCAGTTATTATCTACTTATAATCAAAAGGATTTTGATTATGCTAAAAGGACAGCTGCAAAAATTACTAAGCAAATATTTGGTAATAAAATATATATCAGAGGTTTAATTGAAATTAGCAGTTATTGTAAAAATGATTGTTATTATTGCGGACTTAGAAAAAGTAATTTGAAAGCTTTACGTTATCGATTGAGTAAAGAAGAAATATTACTTAGCTGTAAGGAAGGCTATGATCTTGGCTTTCGAACTTTTGTATTACAAGGTGGAGAAGATTTATATTTTCAGGATGATTTGATGGTTGAGATTATTAAATCAATTAGAACACTATATCCTGATTGTGCAATTACTCTATCACTTGGTGAAAAAAGTAAAGAAACTTATCAAAAATATTATGATGCTGGAGCTAATCGTTATTTATTAAGACATGAAACATATAATGAAGATCATTATTATATGTTACACCCTCAAGAGATGTCATTTAAACAGCGAATTGAATGCTTGCACCATTTAAAAGAAATCGGTTTTCAAACAGGATGTGGATTTATGGTGGGCAGCTACCATCAGACAATAGATCATTTGGTCAATGATTTATTGTTTATTAAAGAACTTAAACCAGAAATGGTTGGAATTGGACCATATATGGTTCATCGCGATACACCATTTAAAAATTTAAAAAATGGCGATTTAAAACTAACTTTACTTCTATTAAGTTTAATTAGAATTATGACTAAAGATATTCTTTTGCCCTCAACTACAGCTTTGGCAACTCTTGATCCTAAAGGAAGAATTGAAGGAATCAAGCATGGATGTAATGTTGTTATGCCTAATTTATCACCACAAGAAGTTAGAAAAAAATATTTGTTGTATGATAATAAGGCATCTTTTGGTCAGGAGGCTGGTGAAGGGATTAAGGAATTGATCGATACACTATCTAAAGAGGGGTATGAAGTTGTGTATCAGCGTGGAGATTATTGTAAATTTGATTACAAGGGATAATACCTGAGTAAAAGAAGGAGAAAAAATATGTATAATGTAAAATCAAATAAAGCTGAAGAATTTATTGATGATCAAGAAATTTTGGATACAATTGAATATGCAAAAAGGAATAAAAATAATCGAGAATTAATTTTTTCTTTAATTGAAAGAGCAAAAGATTGTAAAGGATTAAATCATCGTGAAGCGATGTTATTACTAGAATGTGATATGCCTGAAGCAATTGAAGAGATGGAAAAAGTTGCAAAGATGATTAAAGAAAAATTATATGGTAATCGAATTGTTATGTTTGCACCACTATATTTATCTAACTATTGTATAAATGGATGCGTTTATTGTCCTTATCATTTAAAGAATAAACATATTGCAAGAAAAAAACTAACTCAAGAAGAAATAAAAAAGGAAGTAATTGCTCTTCAGGATATGGGACATAAACGATTAGCTTTGGAAACTGGAGAAGATCCAGTAAATAATCCAATTGAATATGTTTTGGAAAGTATTAAAACAATTTATAGCATAAAACATAAAAATGGAGCAATTCGACGTGTTAATGTTAACATAGCAGCAACAACAGTAGAAAACTATCGAAAATTGAAAGAAGCAGGAATCGGTACCTATATTCTTTTTCAAGAAACTTATAATAAGAAAAATTATGAAGCTTTACATCCAACAGGACCAAAACATAATTATGCTTACCATACTGAAGCAATGGATCGAGCTATGGATGGCGGGATTGACGACGTTGGAATTGGGGTTTTATTTGGTTTGGAAATGTATCGCTACGATTTTGTAGGATTATTGATGCATGCAGAACATTTAGAAGCTACTAAAGGAGTTGGACCTCATACTATCAGCGTTCCAAGAATTTGTCCAGCTGATGACATTGATAAAGATGATTTTAGTAATGCTATTAGTGATGAAATCTTTGAAAAGATTGTTATGGTTATTAGAATGGCAGTGCCATATACAGGAATGATTATTTCAACTCGTGAATCTAAAAAGGTCCGTGAACGAGTATTGCAGTTAGGTATATCTCAAATCAGTGGCGGATCAAGAACTACTGTAGGGGGATATGTTGAACCTGAAAAAGAAGATGAAGTGACATCAGCACAATTTGATATTAGCGATAATCGTAGTTTAGACGAAGTGGTTAACTGGTTATGTTCTTTAGGATTTATTCCTAGTTTTTGTACAGCATGTTATCGTGAGGGTAGAACGGGTGATCGTTTTATGCAGTTATGTAAATCTGGTCAAATATCTAACTGTTGCCATCCTAATGCTTTGATGACTTTAAAAGAATATTTGCAAGATTATGCCAGCGAAGATACTAAGGCTAAAGCAGAGGCATTAATTGAAAAAGAATTAAATAATGTTAGCAGTGATAAAGTTAGAGAAATTTGCCAAGAACGTTTATCAATGATTGAAGAAGGAAAACGTGATTTTAGGTTTTAATTATGGCTGGATTAAATCAAACACCAGGTGCGAATCGCCTTCATATTGGTTTTTTTGGTAAACGTAATAGTGGTAAGTCATCATTAATCAATGCTTTTGTAGATCAGGATGTTTCAATTGTTTCTAGTGAAGCTGGGACTACTACTGATCCTGTTTATAAGGCTATGGAAGTTCATGGGTTAGGACCGTGTTTATTAATAGATACTGCTGGTTTTGATGATCTGGGAACTTTGGGCAAACAAAGAATTGATAAAACAAAAAAAGCTAGTGAAAAGATAGATATTGCAGTCATTCTTTTTAGCGATGAGTATATAGAACAAGAATTAGCATGGTATAACTATTTCAATGATAAACATATTCCTACTATTTTTGTAATTAGTAAAATAGATCAGGGGATTAATGATAATTTAAATAAGCTGATTTATAATCATACAAAAAAAGAACCACTTTTAATCAGTTCAATCACTAAACAAGGACTTTTAGAGTTAAAAGAGGCTCTAATTAATAATTTACCAACTGATTATGAAAAAGAAAGTATTACAGGAAATCTGGTAAAAAGCGGTGATTTGGTTCTATTAGTCATGCCTCAAGATATCCAGGCACCTAAAGGAAGATTGATTTTACCACAAGTTCAGGTTTTACGTGAATTACTTGATAAAAAATGCCAGGTGATTTCAGTCACTACAGATCAAATGTTAGCTGCTTTGGCTAATTCAAATAAAGATCCGGATTTGGTTATTACTGATTCACAGGTTTTTAAATATGTAGATGAAAATATATCTAAAAAGAGCAAATTGACTTCATTTTCAGTCTTAATGGCCGGGTATAAAGGTGATTTAAGCTATTATATTGATAGCGTTAAAAAATTAGAAAAGTTGTCTAATGAATCTAATATTTTAATTGCAGAATGCTGTAGTCATGCTCCGTTAAGTGAAGACATTGGACGAGTAAAAATTCCGAGGTTATTGAAAAAACGTTATCCACAAATAAATATTGATATTGTTAGCGGGACAGATTTTCCTGATGATTTAACTAATTATGATTTAGTCATTACTTGTGGCGGCTGTATGTTTAACCGTCGTTACATTATGTCAAGAGTTGATCGAGCTAAAAAGCAAGATGTGGCAATGACTAATTATGGTATCTTTATTGCTTATGTAAATAATATTTTAGATCGTGTTGTATATTAAAAGGGGATAATCCCCTTTTAATATTATTCAAAATAAGAAATTTTTTTAGAATTAAAACGATCTATTAATGGTTTATCTTCGGTGCTGTAACCTAAAGCAACAACTCCAACTGGATACTAGTCATCTTTCAAATTAAAATAATCTTTAAATCTTTGCTCTATTGGAGCAATTCCACACCAGCAGCTTCCAAGTCCTTGATTAACAGCTTCGATCAGCATATTTTCGATTGCTGCAGCACAATTGATTAAAGCGTATTCAATATTTATAGTTTTATTTAGATTTGCCATGACTAAAATAGCACATGGAGCTTCGCTCATCATTGCTGTATGAGGTGAAAGATTGATCATGTTATCTAATGCTTCTTTATTGGTAATAACTTTAAATTCCCATTCCTGTGTGTTTTTAGCAGCTGGAGCATTCATTACAGCCTTTAAAAGCTCGATAATTTTTTCTTTTTCAACGGGCATATTTTTATATTTGCGAATACTTTGTCGCTGTTTGATTTCTTTTAACATTTATCTATCTCTTTGCCTTATTATAACGCAGTAATTTAAAATACTTAAGATAAAATTATTATAAATATAGAATGGATTTATGATATAGTAATTTTAGAGGTGATAAAAATGTTGGAAGTAAAACACATTAATAAAGTAATTGAAGGAAAATATCGTTGTATTGCTATAAGTGATATCCATGGACATTTAGATTTATTAAAAAGATTATTAGAAAAGGTAAATTACTGTAATGATGATTATTTAATAATTGTCGGAGACTTTGTTGAAAAAGGTAATCAAACAATTGAAACAGTTGAATATTTAATGGAATTACAAAAACAAAATAATAAAGTATTTGTACTTCTTGGCAATTGTGAATATGCACTTGAAGAGATGGTTTCAAATCCTAAGTTAGCTAGACAAGTAATTAATTATTTAAATCGTATTGGTAAAGGCGGGATGATTCGTCAAGCAATAAAAAAATTGTCACTGGATATAAAAATAGATGAACCAGAAATGATTCAAGGTAAAGTGAAAAAATTCTTACAGCCATATTTTGATTATTTTGCTGCTCTTCCAACTACATTACAGCTCAATGATTTTATTTTTGTCCATGCAGGTATAGAAAAGCGCCAAGACTGGCAGAATTCAAAACTTTCTTCATTAATTGAACTTCAAACTTTTTATCACGATGGCCATTGTTTGAACAATTATGTCATAGTTGGACATCTACCTACTTCTAATCAGTACAGCAACTCAATTAATAATAGTATTATTATTGATGATAATAAGAAAATTATCAGTCTTGATGGCGGTATTGGTGTTAAATCAATCAGTCAGCTTAATGCTTTGATAATTAATGGAAATAATGATAAATATGATTTTGTAAAAGAATATGTTCAACCTCTGCCTTTATATGAAGTGCTGGTAGATATAAATGTGTCTTTTAAAGAACCAGTTAAAATATCCTGGCCGTATTTTGAAGTTGAGGTATTAAAGGAGAATAGCAATTTTTCAAAATGTCGACAGCTTGTTACTAATAATATTTTGAATATAAAAAATGAATTTTTATATCGGCGAAACAATAAACTTTATTGTTTAGATGATTATGTTGATTATCAAATGTCATTAAATAAAGGAGATATTGTTAAAATGATCGGGATATATGGAATATATGCTTATATTATTAAAAATAATGAAGTTGGCTGGATTAAATATCGCTATTTGAGAAAATATAATGAATAGATTAAAGTTTATTCCATTGATAAGATATTGTTATAAAATAAATCTATTTTGGGTATAAAGATTTTTTGGTTTTCTATTTGTAATTTTTTTGATATTTATGGTAAAAATAAGCAATAATATTAAGATGATAACTTTTAATGATGCAGGTAAAAAAATAATATAGAAAAGTATAGGGAAAATCAAATTAATCTGTTATAATAGGAAACGCAGGAAATGTTTTTGAATCAGAACAATTGTTAGAAAAGTTTTATTTAAATGTTTCTTGTAAAAAACAATATAGATTTAGGGAGGTTGTTTATGACAAAATCAAAAAAAATCATTTGGTATAACCTGGCTTTTATGGCATTTTCAACAGTTTGGGGATTTGGAAATGTTGTTAATGGTTTTGTATACTTTAATGGTGTCCAGGTTATTTTTAGCTGGATTATGATGTTTGCCTTATATTTCGTACCATATGCTTTAATGGTAGGTGAATTAGGATCTGCTTTTAAAAATGCTGGGGGAGGCGTTAGTTCATGGATACATGAAACAATGGGACCAAAACTTGCATATTATGCAGGGTGGACATATTGGGTCGTACATATGCCATATATTGCTTCTAAGGCATCTGGAGGACTAAAGGCTTTAAGCTGGGTTCTTTTCCAAAACTCATCATTTTATGATTCATTAGATATAAGATTAGTTCAAGTTATTACACTTATCGTATTCTTATTTTTTGCATGGGTAGCTTCACAAGGCTTAAATCCTTTGAAATCATTAGCGACTTTAGCAGGATCATCAATGTTTGTGATGTCAATTTTATTTATTATCTTGATGATGGCAGCTCCTGCACTTAATCCTAATGGTGGTTATCAATCAATAGATTGGAGTTTTAAAAATCTAATTCCGTCATTTAGATTGGAGTATTTTACATCGCTGTCTATTTTAGTTTTTGCAGTAGGGGGCTGTGAAAAAATTTCACCATATGTAAATAAAGTAGAAAATCCTTCAAAAGGATTTCCTAAAGGAATGATTGCTCTTGCAATCATGGTTATTGTTTGTGCAATTTTGGGAACAATATCAATGGGAATGATGTTTAACGTAGCTGATGTTAACGCTAATTTTGATTCATATGTAGCAAACGGTGCATACTGGTCATTCCAAAAATTAGGTGAGTATTATGGTATTGGTAATACTTTCTTAATTATTTATGCAATTTGTAATATGATTGGACAACTATCAACTTTAGTTATTTCAATCGATGCTCCACTTAGAATGTTATTAGATAATGAAGATGCAAGACAATTTATTCCTGCAAAATTATTGAAAAAGAACAATAAGGGTGCTTATGTAAATGGTATTTGGTTAGTGGTTGCTATTGTTACACCATTGATTTTAGTACCAGCAATGGGAATTAAGAGTGTTACTTCGTTCTTAAAATTTTTGACTCAATTAAATTCAGTATGTATGCCGCTTCGTTATTTATGGGTATTTATTGCTTATATTGCATTACGTAAAGCAATTGATAAATTTCCAGCAGAATATCGTTTTACTAAAAATCAGGTATTTGCGAAATTCTTTGGCTGGTGGTGCTTTGTTGTTACGGCAGTTTGCTGTGGGTTAGGAATGTTTAAAGGAACTTCTTTTGAAATCGCAATGAATATTATTACTCCAATTATTTTAGTTGGTTTAGGAGCAATTATGCCCGCACTTGCAAAACGTAACAAATCAAATTAATAAAAACATATCCTTTAACAATTTGTTAAAGGATATGTTATAATTGGCAAAGAATAAGGAGGATATGTTGATGGATAAAAAAATATCTCAGGAATTAATGGCATTTATAAAACAAAGTCCTACAGCATTTCATGCTGTAAATAATATGAAAAAAATATTAAAAGAAAATAATTACGATGAGTTATTAGAAGGACAAACTTGGAAGATTAAACCAGGTAAACGCTATTTTGTATCAAGAAATAATTCAAGTATTATCGCCTTTAATTTAGGAACAAAATTGGATAAGTACAGCTTTAATGTTGCAGCTTCACATAGTGATTCACCAACATTTAAAATCAAAGAAAATGCTGAAATTGAAGTTAAAGGGAAATATACCCAATTAAATACTGAAGGGTATGGTGGAATGTTATGTGCTACCTGGTTTGATCGGCCATTATCAATTGCTGGAAGAGTATTGATTCAAGATGGAAACAGCTATATTACTAAACTTGTTAATATAGATCGTGATTTAGTAATGATTCCCAATGTCGCAATTCATATGAACCGTGCAGTAAATGAAGGATTTGCTTATAATAAACAAATTGATATGTTGCCACTATTTGGTGGAAGTGATAGTAAAGCTGGTGATTTAAAAAAATTAATTGCACAAGAATTAAATATTGATGTTGAATATATTTATGGTATGGATTTATATTTATATAATCGTATGGAGCCTTCTATTTGGGGCGTTAATGAAGAGTTTATTTCATGCCCTCAATTAGATGATTTACAGTGTGCATACACTTCTCTACAAGGATTTTTAAAAGGACATAATGAACGATCTATTAATGTTTTTGCATGTTTTGATAATGAAGAAGTTGGTTCAGGAACAAAACAAGGAGCAGGATCAACCTTCTTATATGATGTTTTAAAACGTGTGAATAATTCATTAGGTAAAACAGAAGAAGAGTATTATCAGGCATTAGCGTCTAGCTTTATGTTAAGTGCAGATAATGCACATGCAGTTCATCCTAATCATCCTGAAAAAACTGATATCAATAATTGTGTATATTTGAATGAAGGTGTTGTAATTAAGTCTCATGCGGGACAAAAATATACTAGTGATGCTCTTAGTATAGCAATATTTAAAGGCTTATGTAAAAAAGCTGGTGTACCAGTCCAGTTCTTTGCGAATCGTTCAGATGCTTTAGGTGGTAGTACTTTAGGAAATATTGCTATGGCTCAGGTATCGATGAATAGTGTTGATATTGGATTGCCGCAATTAGCAATGCATTCTTCATATGAAACCGCTGGAACTAAAGATACATATTATATGATTAAGGTAATGGAAGAGTTCTTTAATAGTCATATAGAAGAAATAAGCACACATGAATTAAAGGTTACTAAATAATGAAAGAAAATAAATCTTCTAAAAAGAAATCAGTAAAATTAAGGGAAGAAGTACTTGAAAAATATACAATATCTGGATTATGGCAAACGATGTGTGGTTATATAGTTTTATTATTTATAAAAGAACTATTAACAAACAATTATTTAATTAGCTTTTCTATTGATGTTTTAGTGGCAATTATTGCTTTTTATATAACATTACATAATTTGGTTAATCAGTATAAATTAATTAAAGAACATAATATTTCAATGAAACCATTTTCTTTTCAAATCTCTGGTTTTATTGTAGGCTTATTTATAGTTATTATGACTTTAAAAAGTCCCTTTGATATTTCTTTTGCAATCCTTGTAATTGCCTTTATAACAAGTAAAAAGATGTTTGAAAAAGAATTAAGTTAGAAACTTTATTAATTTAAAGTTTCTTTTATTTTATCGCGTAGATTTTTTATTGAAATACACAAAACTGTTGGGAGAGTACGGGTTAAGAGATTTTTATGTAAAATTATCAAAAATAGAATATAGCTGGTAAAAAATAGAATAGTATTGATGTATAAGGGGTTGAGGTATAAGAACATGTAAAGTGGCTTATTTACTAGGGTTTAATAACAACATAAGATATATAAAATATATGAATTTATAGTGAAGTAAAAAGTTTTTTAGATAAATAAATATAATAGATTAAGTTATATCATATGTAATTATATATGATATTTTAATTTAATTAATTGCATTGTTCATTCGTTTAATATTAGCTTTTAAATCAAAATTTTTTGTTTTTTAGTTTTTTTAATAGCGTAGTGTATTAAAGAAAATGTTAAAAAGATAAGCTGGAAGAACTGATGTAAAGTTTGTTTAAAATTATTTTTAGTATAAATTAGTGTACTATGTCTAAATTTTAGATAATTTAAATGGTTAAATAATCTATATATGGTCTATTAATTATAATTAGATACATATTTTAGTAGTAATTTTTATTTTAATACTTAATATAGTTTTTATAATAATAACAAATATATAAATCTAGTTTATAAGCGAATATAAGTTATTAAAAACAGTATTAATTATCGTTTTTTTATGCCAAAATATTGGTGAATTTATTGTTATTTTGAAAATATTAAATGTTGACAAAAATATGTAAGCGCTTTATTATTTATTTATGGAGGTGAAAATTTTAATATAATATTTTGAATAAGATATCAGTTTTGTTTGAATGATGTTTTTTTTATGTTCAAAACATAATAACGGGAAAATATTAAAAGGAGGAATTTTATGAAAAAGCTATTTTCTCTACTGCTGGTAATGATGATGGTATTTTCGGTTGTAACACCATTATCAGTTCAGGGAAAAGAATTTGAAAGTACTATTATTAGCGATCTTTCAATTCAAGGCTTACATGATGTAAGAAATTTGGAAGTAGGCACAAAGACACATGTGTTTGTAACTACATATCCAGAAGAAGGGGTAGAATTATTGGCTGAAGTTAAAGATTCGTCAATAGCTGATGTATTTTTAGATGAAAGAGCAATAATTGTGCAGGCAAAAAAAGCGGGGACAACGACAGTAGAAGTAACTGCAAAAAAAGGAGATAAAATAGAAAGTGGACAATTTGTTGTTCAAGTTATTGAACCAATATACAAACAGAGTTCACATATAGAAATTAATATTAATGAAAATGATTGGCGTTTTAGATTAGAAAAAGACATGGAAAAAGTACCAGATAGTCAAACTGTTCCTAATGTAAAAGATAATTGGGAGCATGTACAAGTACCTCATTGCTGGAACAGCAAAGATGGTGCTGATGGCAACAATGACTATGTAAAAGGTAAAGGATGGTATATCAGTAATATTGATTTCACAACTGATACTTATGAAAATAAAAATGTTTATTTAGAAATTCAAGGAGCTTGTAAAATTACTGATGTATATGTAGATGGGAACTATATAGGTCAGCATGAAGGTGGATATTCTAATTTTAGATTTGAAATTACTGATTATATAAAAAAAGATGGTCTAACTCAAGTAGCATTATGTGTAGATAATAGAGTCAATTCATTAATGCCGTTATCAGGAGATTTTACAGTATTTGGTGGTTTATATCGAGATGTTAATATCATTGCTGTAGATGACAGTCATTTTGATTTATTGGATCATGGTAGTGAAGGGGTATTAATTAATCAAGCTGTAATTGATAATGTAACTAAGAATTCTACTATTGAAGATGTTTTTGGTAATGGCGGTAAAATTAATATTGATGCAAGAGTAGCTGTTAACAGTGGTCAAAAAGCATATATGCAAACAGTTGTATATGATGCAAATTGGAATGAAGTTACTAGAAATGAAAAAATTGAAATTAATGGTGCTAATGAAATTCAAAATATAAATGAACAGATTATTGTAAATGATCCGCATTTATGGAATGGAGTTAATGACCCGTATTTATACAATGTAAAAGTTTTTTTATATGATGAAAATAATAATTTAAAAGATATTGTATATAAAAAGATAGGTTTCAGATTTTATTATGTTGATGAAAATGAAGGATTTTTCTTAAATGGAAAATCATACCCATTACGTGGTGTAAATAAACATCAGGATCGAATGGATAAAGGATATGCAGTTAGCAAAAAAGATCAAGAAGAAGATATGGCAATGATTGCAGATATCGGAGCTAATGCATTACGTTTAGCACATTATCAGCATGATGAATATGCTTATGAATTAGCTGATATATATGGTATTTGTGCGTGGGCTGAAATACCATTAGTTAATGGTATGATGGCAAGTACTCATTTTACGGAAAGTACTAAAAATAATTTAGAAGAGTTAATCAAACAGAATATATCACATCCATCAATTGTTGTTTGGGGAATTCATAATGAACAGTGGCCAAACAATGGTGGAAGAATTAATACTTTATTGCGTGATTTATATGAATTATCTCATAAATTGGATAATTCCCGTTTAGTTACCGTTGCAACTGCCCAAAGTCAAAGTGCAGCATTAAGCTGGCAATCTGATGTTAGTGCATGGAATAAGTATTTTGGTTTATATGAATCACAAGATGTACGTTATTTTGGAACCTGGTTAGATCAAGTAAAAGAATATGCTCAAAGCCATGATAGTATTAATGTTACAGATGAAAGTACTGGTGAAACAATCAAAGTCAATGTAAATGGAAAAATAGGAATGAGTGAATATGGGGTTGGAAGTAATATTGAGTATCATGAAGAAAACCCTGGATATCGAGTAGGAACTGGTTTTGATGCATATCAATCTGAAGAATTCCAGTCACAGTGGCATGAAATTTATTATAAGGCAATTGAAGAACGTCCGTGGTTATGGGGTACTTTTGTATGGAATATGTTTGAATTTGGTTCTGATAGCCGTAGTGAAGCAGGTAGAAAAGGGATTAATAATAAAGGAATGGTTGCATATGACCGTACTTTAAAAAAGGATGTATTTTATTTTTATAAAGCTACATGGTCAAAAGATCCAGCTTTACATATAACAAGTAAACGGTTTGAAAATCGTTTTCAGGATGTTATTTCAACAAAAGTATATGCAAATATGGATGAAGTTGAATTATTTGTAAATGGTGTTTCTCAGGGAGTTAAAACAGCAAGTGAAGTTGAACAACATAAGTTTATGTGGGATATAACTTTGCAGCCGGGTGAAAACCATGTTATTGCAATAGGTAAAAAAGATGGCAAAACATATGTTGATGAAACAACATGGAATCGAAAGTTACATGATACTGTTTCAATTTCTTCAAATCTATATAATTTTACATATGTAAATGATGAAAATAGTACTGTTTCAGGAATTCCAGCGGGTACTAAAATGCAGGACTTTAAAGGAAACGTAAATTTATCAAATGGTACTAGTATTGAAATATATAATAGTGATAAGAGTACTTTATTAGATGATGATGCATCTATTAGTTATGATATGTGGGTTAAGGCAATTAGTGAAGATAAAGAACATGTTGTTTGGTATAGAGTAATTGTTCAGCCTATTTCTAGAAATAAAACTGTAATTGTTGAAAATGAAAAAAGTGGTGAACCAAAAGAAAATATGGTTGATGGTAAAACAAATACAGCTTGGAATTCTGGGGTAGCTTTATCTTCACAATCACCACAGAATGCAATTATTGATTTACAAGATCTATATTATGTATATGATACTAATGTATTGTGGTGGGATCATGATACTAGTCATCGAACATTTACATATTCTGTTTATTTGAGCCAAGATAATGTAAATTGGGTTAAAGTTATTGATCAAACTAAGAGTAGTGATCAAAGCAGTGGAATGAGCTGGACTAATCGTAGTTTTGCTCCTCAGTTAGCTCGTTATGTAAAAATTGAAGGTATTTCAGCTACTAATTCGGTAGCTTCAATGTATATACGAGAAGTTGAAGTGCATGGTTTTATGTTAAAGAGTGATGTGTATCGAGTTGATAATGCTAATGCAAAAATAAAAGGCTGGGCAGATGCTGCGGTTGAAGATTTATTAAATAATTTAATTATTGAAGGAAATTTTGATAAAATTTCAGTTATTGATCAAGATGGTAATATTGTAAATAATGGTAAACTTAATGCTAATATGAAGATATTGATTAGCACAGGTGATGAAGAGATTTTCTATACTTTAGAAAGAAGTGGTTTAGATGATACACCAATTTCTCAAAATAAAAAAGTAATTGCTTTTGAAGGTATAGATAGTGATGGTGTGAGTAAGCCTAATGAAGATGTTTTAGAAGGCGAAAATGATCTTGTTCATGGTAAAAACTATGCTCCAGCACATTATATTAATGATGGAAAGCTTGATACAAGATGGAGTGGGGCAATGAATGCTGCCCATGATAAAGCTATTTATCCAGCTAAAGTATGTTTTGATTTAGGAGCGGATTATCATTTAAATCATTTGGATTTAACATTCTTTGGGGGAACTACTCCACATGATGAAAATAAGGTAAATCGTTATTATACATATAAAATTTATGCTGCTGATACTTTAGATGTTTTACAGCAAGATATGATTGATGAAAAATATTTAATCATTGATGGTAGTGATAATATAAATAAAAAAGAAAATCATGTAATAAGAGATTTAAATGCAAAAGGACGCTATGTATTATTAGTGATTGATGGCAAAAATACAAGTTATACTTATCATGCTCCTAGTGTTTGGGAAATGAAAGTAGAAGGTTATCAAATAAGTTCATCATTATATGATATTGATGAAAACAATTATGTAATTAATGGTGTAAATGTTGGAACTACTGTAGAGGAATTATTAAGTCAATTAGAAATTGACGGCAATGCAAAAATAAGTATTGTTGATGGTAATGATAAATTAAATAATCAGGATTTAATTTATAGTGGGGTTACTTTAGTTGTTGAAAGTTTAAATCAAGGGACAAAAGATACATATACATTATCATTTGCTGATAATAGTACTGCACCAGTTTCTCAAAATAAACCAGTTCAAGCTTTGCTTACAGAAGAAGAGGTGGATGGTAAAATTGTAGCTAATGAAGATATCGCAAAAGGATTTGTTGCTACAAATATTAATGATGGTGATATAAATACTAGATGGAGTGGTGTAATGAATGCAGCCCGAACTCAAAGCTATTATCCGGCTACGATTCATTTAGATCTAACTGAAAAAGCGAATACAAATGATTGGTTCTATCTTACTGGAGTTACTATAGACTGGTTTAATTCAGCTTCAAAGCGTTCTTACCAGTATGAATTACATGCTTTAAATCCAGTAGGAATAGCTGGAGGATATGATCTTGTAAATAATGATAATACGATTCAGGATCATACTGAACATTGGGTAGATGGTAAAACTGCACAAATTAAAGATATGTCATTAACTGTAAATAGTTCTAGTTTAAATCAATCATACATACCTGCAGTAGCAAAAGAAATAAAAGTATATGGATGGCGTTTAAGCGGAAGTGTAGTTGATGAAAGCAGTGCAACAGTTAAGCTTGATGATAAATCAATTAATGTTGCTAAACTTATTGCAATGTTACAGCCAAAGGGGAATTGTGTTGTGGAAATTCATGATGATAAAGGAAATGTTAAAAATAATAATGATTTAATTAATCAAAATGATAAAGTAGTCATAAAAGATATTCGTGGTCAAGAATTTATTTATGCACTTAAATTGTCAAGCAGTTTAGATTTATCATTATTAGAACAGTTATTAAATACTTGTGATCAATTACAAGAGAGCGATTATACTCAAGATAGCTGGTTAGAATTTGTAAAAGTATATGAAGAAGCAAAAGAAGTCTTAAAAAATGCTGCTAGTCAAAAGGATATAGATGATGCAGTAATCAAATTACAGCTTGCAAAAGACAATCTAATAGAAAAAGAAATTATAGAAACTAATAAAACAGCATTATTAATTGCTGTTGAAATGGCAAATAAAGTAACTGAAGAACAATTAAAACAAGTTATTCCTGTTGTAGTGACAGAATTTAAAGCAGCTTTAGCTAATGGACAAACAGTATTAACTGATTCAGCAGCTAGTCAAGAAACTGTTGATACTGCATTTGCACGTTTATCAGTTGCAATGCATATGTTGGAATTTGTTAAAGGGGATAAAGCTGAATTAGAAAGTTTGATCACTTCAACAAATGAATTAGTAGAAGGAAACTATACACCTGAATCATGGCAGACATTAGTGGATGCAATAGAGACAGCAAATGCAGTATTAGATAATGCAAATGCAATGCAGGAAGAAGTAGATGAAGCATATGATAAATTGCAGGCAGCAATAGCTGGTTTAGAAGAAGTAGAAGTAGTTGATAAATCATTATTGGAAGCAATGATAAATAAAGTCTCAGGATTAAATGAAAATGAATATATTGAATCTACATGGAATGCAATGATGCCGGTATTAGAATCAGCACAAGAAGTTTTTGGAAATGAAAAAGCAACACAAAAAGAAGTAGACGATGCATATAATGCATTGATAAGAGCATACTTAGACTTAAGATTAAAACCAAATAAAGACTTACTAGAAGATTTAATCAAACAGGCCAATGGATTAAATAAAGCAAGCTATAGTGCAAAAACATGGGATGCAGTAGAAAAAGCATTAGAGAAAGCCAATGCAGTATTAAATGATCCAGAAGCAAGTCAAGAACAGGTAAATAAAGCTAAAGATGTTTTAACAGAAGCTATCACTGGATTACAAACAGTGAAATCAGGTGATACAACAGCAAGTGTTAAAACAGGGGATACGATTAATTTAGTGGCTGTATTAGGTGTTATTAGTTCATTGAGTGTTATAGCACATTTATTAAAAAAGAAAGAAATTTAAAAAATTTGGGCTTATCTTTTATGAAAGATAAAGCCCCTTTTTGTCTTGAAAATAATGGTAATTTAGATTCTAAACTTGAATATTCTTAAATTATTTTAGATTGTGGAATCTCATTTTGACAACCTGTCAAAATATTAAGCGTTCTAATTCTTCTAAGTCCTTTATATGATAGAAGTATTCGATAAAATTAGATAAGTAGCAGTCTTCAATTGTTTCAGGTTTTAATCCTATTTTATCAATGAATAAAGACTTTTTTTATAACATTATTTAATAAAATTGTTATATAGTAATTCCTTAGCATTACTATATAAAATAATTATCTCGATTTATATAGTCAAAACCTAGGTTTAATTGACTTTATTTGGATAATCATAAAATTGGTATAAGTGCAATGAGGGGGCAAAAATAATCTTGTTTTCCCTCTACTCTATTTTAGAAATAAAAAATTATAATAAAATTGTTATCAATTATTGACCTAAAGTTAACTTTAAGGGTTATAATATTAATATAGAATATTTGCATGAAGTAAATAAAAAACACAAGGAGTGGAAAAATGGAGAAAGCAAAAGTATATTTTACAAAAGAAATTACCCCTGAGGCAATGATCAAAATGTATGAAATATTAAAAGTTGAACTTTCTGGAAAGGTGGCTGTAAAAGTTCATTCTGGTGAAGTTGGTAACCAAAATTTTATTAAACCTGATTTTGTGGAACCAATAATTAAATATGTAAATGGGACGATTGTTGAATGTAATACAGCGTACGAAGGGAAAAGAAATACAACTAAGGAACATTGGGAAACGATGAAATTACATGGCTGGTGTGATATTGCAAATGTTGATATCCTAGATGAAGACGGAGAAATGGAATTACCAGTAAAAAAAGGTTATCATTTAAAAGTCAATTATGTTGGTGATCATTTAAGAAATTATGATTCTATGTTAGTATTAAGTCATTTTAAAGGACATCCAATGGGTGGCTTTGGTGGTGCATTAAAAAATATTTCTATAGGAATTGCTTCATCACATGGTAAAGCTCATATTCATGGTGCAGGTGTTCCTGAAGAAATTTGGACTGCTGATCATGATTCATTTTTAGAATCAATGGCTGATGCAGCTCAGACAATTGTTAATTATTATCAAGAAAATATTGTTTTTATAAATATTATGTGTAATATGTCAGTTGATTGTGATTGTTGTGCAGTGGCTGAAGATCCTGCAATTGCGGATATTGGAATCCTTAGTTCAACTGATCCAGTGGCATTAGATCAGGCATGTTTAGATTTAGTTTATGCATCGACTGATCCTGGTAAGCAACATTTATTAGAACGAATCGAGTCAAGAAATGGTGTGCATACAGTTGAAACTGCTGCAACTTTAAATATTGGCAATCGTAAGTATGAATTAATTAATATTGATTAAAATAAATAGGCAGCTAATTTTTTTAGCTGCCTATTTATATGCGTACTATGCATGACATTAATCCAGTTGATGTTAAGTAACTATAGGTAATTAGCAGTGCTGTTGAGGGTGAAAGAAGAAATATGTCGATACCTTTGAATATATGAGCATAAACTTGATATAACGTTAAATGATAGGTGAGAAGTGTAATTCAAATTGAAACTTAACTTTAATAATAGTATTTATATTTTGGTTAGGTGAAAAGCACATATGATATTATGATAAAAAAATTGGAGATTTTTAAAAGAAAAAGGCGGAACTCCAATGTCATTAAGTTAAGATGACAAATAATTAACCAGAAGTAATATTTAAATAATATTTTTTCTGGTTATATTTTTTGAAGAAGCTAAAAAAGTGTAGTATTGATACTACGTTT